>CAYNWY010000006.1:0-19478 GCA_964401065.1 Candidatus Woesearchaeota archaeon | reverse complement strand
AACGCAATTCATCCGTTAGTTAAAACAAACGGATTTCTTGCGAAGCTTTAAGAAAGATAAATATGAATTTTATAAAAAAGGTGCTGGACAAGGAGTTTGATGAAGCAGTTCATCTACAATTTCAAAAATTCTCAAAGGGAGAGTTTAAAAATAGAGCCATTATAAAAGCGAAATTTTCTGGAGGAAAATATACAATTAACACAAGTGCAGAATTTGCAAATGAGCTTGTAAGAGATGCTGCTGAGAAATTGGGTTCAAAAAAAACAAAAGTAGAAGGAGCTATAGTTTCTACATTAGATTTAAAAAAAGATTTACAATTTAAAGAAATTAAACAATTTCAGGGAGTAAAAAGATATATGATTGAATCAGAAATGTCTGGTTCTGAGATAATTGAATTACTGAATAAATTTCCAAAAGCATTTTTTGCATTGAGTTTTGATGCTGGAGAGGAAACTGTTTTAAAAATTAAGCCTAAGGCTCCAAAATCAGGAAAGCCAGGAACAAAAGGGGAGGAAACCCCTAAACCTGATTTCTGCAAATTAATAACTAAAGACAAAAAAATTGCAGAGAGCTTTATATTTGAGAATTCAGAATTTAAGGACGCAAGTATTATTCATGATTTTTTAATAGATAAGATTGAAGTTCCTGAGGAACTAAGAAATTCGCAAGATTTCGCACTGATAAGGGAAAAATCAAAAAGAATTGGAAGAATTCTAAGAAAAGCAGAGATTGATGGTAAGAAGATTGAAAAAGAGCTGGAGTTGAGAGCTTGAATTTGGGTTCTTTAAACTTACAAAACAAATCTCTCACCACAACTATCTCTAATTATATTCCTTATAACTTGTTCATCACTCATTCCTGCTTGATGTGCTGCTGCAATAAATCCTGCATCAGAAGAAATACAAGGATTTACATTAATCTCTAAAACATAGGGTATATTGTCTTTCACTCTGAAATCTATTCTTGCATATCCTCTTAAATCAAAGAGATCCCAGCATTTTTCAGAGATAGAACATATAGTTTCAATCAGAGGAAGATCTCGTTTTGGAAAATTAAAAGTTCTCACTGTATTTTTATATCCATGAGAATTTTCATCCCATTTTGCAGCATAATCAACAATTTTCAATTTATCTTCAGGCCAATTTGTAAATAGCATCTCAGCAGGAGGAAGCACTTTACCCTCTCCAAGTCTGCCAATTATAGAAACATTAAATTCTCTTCCTTCAATATACTCTTCAGCAAAAAAATCCCCTCCAATGGTATGAAGAGCTTCTTTTATTTTCTCTTTATCATCTAAAAGAGTGGCTTCTAAATTCTTGGAAGCATGATCAATGTTTGATTTTATCAAAAATCTCTTCTTTATCCTTAGAATATCTTCCCTCTGTAAATCTTTTAAAGTAAGCCAATAGGGGGTTAAAATTTTATTTTCTTTTAAAATTATTTTTGCATTCACTTTTGTTTCTGTCTTAAAAAAAGCACTTGCAGGACATCCAGTATATGGAATTCCAAGTTTTTCAAAGAGATATGGAGCTATATGAGCCATGGAATCTTTTTTATCCACTGCCTCAACAAAATTGAATATGAAAAAAGGCTTTATTTTCTTAATTTCCTCTTCAACTCTGCGACCGCAAGTATATTGCTTTTGCTCAACTTCATAACCTATTTTCTCCAACACACCTGAAGCAAATTCAGCTTCATCCAAAACATCTTTGTCATCAGGGGGGGCATCTTCTTGGATTTTTGTGGTGTAAATTAACGCTTTTTGGGTCATAAAAAAATCATATTAATAAGGTTTTTAAACCCTCTTTTTCTCAGAATATTATTCCAGGGTAGGATAAAATGATATCCGCATTATTAATAAACATACGAAATGGCACCGCCAAAATCACCAAGAAAAGGAAGTTTGCAGTTCTGGCCCAGAAAAAGAGTCAGTAAATTTTTGCCTAGTGTTAACTGGAAAAGCATAGGTTCTGGAAAAAATATTAAGGGTTTTATAGGGTATAAGGCAGGAATGTTTTCTGCAGAAGTCAAAGATTTAACTCCAAATTCAATGACAAAAGACAAGAAGATAATTATCCCTTCAACAATTATTGAATGTCCTCCAATGAGAATATTTTCAGTAAGATTCTACAAAAATGGGAAGGTTGCTAAAGATATTCTTGTGGAACACATTGACAAAGAACTAAAGAGAAAAATAAAAATACCAAAGCATGGGAAAAATAATTCTGAAAATATAAAAGCAGGAGATTATGAAGATGTTTCTATAATTGCTTATTCTCAGGTTAAAAAAACAAATGTAAAAAAAACTCCAGATATAACAGAAATAGGACTTACTGGAAACATTGAAGAAAAATTAAATTTTATTACATCTCATTTAAACAAGGAAATCTCAATAGGAGAGGTATTTTCACAGGGGGAACTTGTTGATATAAGGGGATTAACAAGAGGACAGGGATTTTCGGGCCCTGTGAAGAGATTTGGAATAACACTAAAAAGCCATAAGTCAGAAAAAGGTGTAAGAAGACCCGGAACCCTTGGACCTTGGCATCCTGCTCGTGTAACTTTTAGAGTTCCTATGGCTGGACAACTCGGAATGTTTACAAGGGTTCATTATAATCAAAAAATATTATCTATTACTAAATCAGAAGAAACTGAAAAACAATTGAAAGGAATAAAAAATTATGGAGATATAAAAACAGATTACATAATTGTATACGGAAGTGTTCAGGGGCCTGCAAAGAGACAAGTACTACTTACCTCTTCATTGAGAGCAACCAAGGAACAAGGAAAGAAAATTTTTGAATTTATAGAGGTTAAAAAATGAAATATAATATTGATGATAAGGTTTTGAAAAAAGGGATTGAAGAAATCTTCAAGAAGAATATAAATAATGCAGAAAGAGAATTAGTCATACGATTGGAAGACTGTAAAAAGGAAACAGACTCAAACGTGTTTGATTATTCTTTTGCAAAGTTACATGATATAAAAAAAAGGCATCTTTCGTTGATAAGCACAGTCTCACATTATTTAGATGAAAAGAAAATAAAAAAATATGAAGCTGAAATAGATAATATGATAAATGAAAAAGTTGAAGAATTAAAAAATTATATGAGTAATAAATCGGGGGTAATATCAAAATGAAAACTAAAATCTTAGATATTAATGGAAAAGAAAATGGAACAATTGAATTGCCAAAATATTTTGAATCGAATATAAGAGAAGATATTGTCTCAAAAGTTCTAGAGACAAAGAAAAAACAGCAACCATATTCTCCTTCACCTGTTGCTGGAAAGCAACATTCTGCAAAGGGTTTGATTGTTCATGCAAGACATGTCTGGAGAAGCGGTTATGGAAGAGGGCAATCTAGGGTTCCTAGAAAGATTTTCTCTAGAAGGGGTTCACAATTTATTTGGGAGGCTGCAGAAGTCCCTCAAGCAAAAGGAGGTATGAGGGCTCATCCTCCAAAAATTACTCAATTCCTAAGAGAATTAAAAATAAACAAAAAGGAATTAGAAATTGCATTTGCTTCTGCTGTTGCTGCTACTGGCTCTGAAAAATATATTCTTAAAAAATATTCAAGTATAGAAAAATTAGATAAAAAGGCTCCTTTTGTTGTTTCTTCTGAAATTACAAAATTGAAAACAAAACAAATTGTTCAGGAATTGAAAACAATTCTTGGAAATCTTTATGAAGTTGCAATTAAGGAAAAATCAATAAGAGCTGGAAAAGGAAAACTTAGAGGAAGAAAGTATAAATCAAATGCCGGAATGATATTTATCTTAGGAAAAGACGAAGAATTAAAAACAATGTTATTCGAAGTTAAAAAAGTAAATGAACTAAGCGCGGTTGATTTGGCCAACGGAGGACTTGGAAGATTAGCTGTTTACACTGAAAAAGCAATTAACGAATTAAAGGAGAAAGAAAAATGAACCTAAAACCAATAGCAACAGAAAAAGCAATCATGAAGGTTGAAGCTGAAAATATTTTGACATTTTTAGTTGAACAAAAAATAACCAAACAAGAAATAAAGAAAGAGATTGAAGAGTTGTTTAAAGTTAAGGTTGATAAAATAAGAACTCAAATAAGAAACAACAAAAAAGTAGCTTATGTTAAATTAAATAAAAAAGATCTTGCAATTGACATTGCAACTAAATTAGGATTAATGTAAAATGATATACAAAAACACAATTAAATTTACAGGAAAGACAAGAGAAATAAAAGGAGAAGTATATTATGAATTTATCCAAACGCTTCCTTCCCCTGATTGGTTCAGGTATTATTATTTTTCTCAAATGGAAAATCCTGGTGAATCAAAAAAACATTTTACTGAATTAAAATATTAACCACAAAGATTACAAAATGAACTAAATCAATTAATAATTGAAAAAATAAAAAAAGGAATAACAAACAAACTTGAGGCATCAAACTAAAAATGGGAAAAAGAATAATTCAACAGGCACGAGGGCATGGAAGCTCAACTTATAGAGTAAAACCAACTGCATTTGTATATAAAATACAGTATCCAAAATTTCTCGAAGGAGAGGGGACTGTTGTAAAACTTTTGAATTCATCTGCACACTCTGCTCCTCTTGCAAAAGTAGTTTATAATCAAGGAGTTTTTTATATACCTGCATTTAATGGAATGATAGAAGGACAAAAAATTTCTTTCAATGAAGGAATACAATCAGGAAATATTCTCCCTTTAGGAAAAATTCCAATTAAAACACCTGTTTATTGTATTGAATCTCGTCCTGGAGATGGTGGAAAGTTCATAAAAGCAGGAGGAAATACTGCAACTGTTACTAGAATAATTGGAGACAAAATATTAGTTATGCTTCCTTCAAAAAAAGAAAAAAGCTTTAATGCAAAATGCAGAGCAGTTATTGGACAAATTGCAGGACATGGAAGATTAGAAAAACCAATTATTAAAGCAGGAAAGAATTATTATATTAGAAAATCTAGAAATAAATTCTGGCCTAGAACAAGTGCAGTTAAAGTCAATGCAATTGATCATCCTTTCGGTTCTGGAAGAGGAAAGAACATAAAGAGCAAGATTGCTAAGAGAAATGCACCTGCTGGAAAGAGAGTAGGATTGATAAGGCCAAGAAGAACAGGTAAGAGCAAATAAAATGGAAATACAAAAGAAACAGTTCATATATCGTGGAAAGTCAATTGAAGAATTAAAAGGGCTAGAAGTTCGTGAATTTGCAAAATATCTGCCTTCAAGACAAAAGAGAAGCGTTCTCAGAAATTTTCAGATTATTGAAGATTTTGTAAAAAGGGCTAAGGAAAAAATTGAGAAAGGCAAAAAAATCCGAACACATCAGAGGGATATTATAATTGTCCCTCAAATGGTTGGAATGAATATTCAAGTTCATAATGGAAGAAATTTCAATCCTGTATTAATAGAGTCTGAAATGCTTGGCCATAGACTTGGAGAGATGTCTGTAACAAGATCAAAAGTAGCTCACAGCAAAGCAGGAATAGGAGCAACAAAAGGAAGTAAACATAAGGCTAAGAAATAAATAAAAAATGACAGAAAAAAATTATACTCCAAATCAAAAAGAAGGGAAAGCTATGAAAAAACAGCCAAAGGCAAAGATAATTGAAAATAAACCAAGAAAAGAAGAACAGGAAGTTCATGCGAATGCAAAGCATTCGGAAGAAAAAGTTGAGGAAAAAATAGAAAAAGAAAAAGAAATTGAAACTCCTATAAAAGAAGAAGCCACAAAAGTTGAAGAGAAAAAAACAAAACAGGAAAAAACAGAAGTTAAAAAATCTGTCAAGAAAATAAAAAAAGAAGAAGTTTATGTTAATGCTAAAAGTGTTCCAATATCAACTAAATATGCTATTAATATTTGCAAGTTTGTGAAAGGAAAGAGAGTAGGAGATGCAATACGAGATTTGGAACAAGTGATATTACTGAAAAAATCTGTTCCTATGAAAGGAGAATATTCTCATAGAAAGGGAAAAGGCTTGAGCGGGGGTAGTTTTCCTCAAAGAGCTTCAAAACATTTTATAATTTTACTTAAGAGCCTTGCTGGTAATGCAAATAATCACGAGATTGACGAACCAATAATAATTGAGGCAAGTGCAAATTGGGCGCCTGCTCCCCGTGGAAGATTCGGAAGAGTTAGAAGAAAAAGAACGCATATAACTCTCAGAGCAAGAGAAATGAAAATCAGAGAAAATAAAAAACAGGAGGAGAAAAAATGAAAACATTAGCGTTTTTTATATATCCCTTTAGAAATGGTGAAGAAAAAGACTATCATTGCCTATATTCACATAATTTCTTTCCTGTTACATTAAAATCAGGAGCAAATTATAAAGAAGCAGGAGAAAAAATGCTTTCATTCTTAATTGAGGAAGGTGAAAAAAGCACATTTGATAAATCAATTGTTTTAACCACAAAAGATAAGGGGAAACACATTCCTGCAAAAAAGGGTGAATTGGTTTCAATAAAAAATTCATTAGAAAAATTCATTCAGGATAATAAATTAAATATTAAATTGGAGATAGCTGCATAATATGGAAGAAAAACAAACTGTAAAATTCAAGAAGGAAGAATTTGCAATTAAAGAATCTGTTAAAAAAATGCTTGGGAAAGGAAAAGTGAGCAAGGTAAAAATAGAATATACTCCCGTTGGTGAAAAGATAATAATCTCAACAAACAAACCCGGATTAATAATTGGAAGGGGCGGAGAAAAATTGAATGAAATAACAGAATATTTGAGAAAAAATTTCAAATTTGAAAATCTACATCTTGATGTTGAAGAAATAATGGAACCTGAATTTGATGCACAAATAATAGCAGATGAAATAGCGCTTGGACTGGAAAGATTTGGTCCTTTAAAATTCAAAATATTAGCATATAGAAGTCTTGAAAAAGTAATGAGAGCAGGGGCCCTTGGTTGTGAAATACGATTGAGCGGTAAATTGCCAAGTTCAAGGGCAAAAACATGGAGATTTGCTCAGGGATATCTAAAAAAAACAGGGGATAGTGCAAAAGTTGTAGACAGGGCACAAGCAAGAGCAGAAACAAAACCTGGAACAGTCGGCATAAAAGTAAGCATTCTCTCTCCTCATGCAATATTAAAAGACAAAATTTTCATAAACGATGAATTAAGAAAAAAATTAAAAATAAATGAGCAAGAGTTTGAAAATAAACCTGCTAAAAAGCCCAAAAGGAGTAAAAAATGAAATATAAAGAGATAACAAAAATGAACAAAGAAGACAGAGAGAAAAAGCTTAAAGATTTAAAAATAGAACTAATAAAATCAAAAACAAAGACTTCAAAAACAGGAAGCTCAAACACAAGACAGATTAAAAGGACAATCGCAAAAATATTAACATTCAATACCTCTAAGGGAGGCGTTGAAAAAAAATAAAATATGGAAATTGATCCAAAAACGGGATTGCCGTTACAGGCAATAGAATGGGAAAACCTCACAAGGGGTTCGCAAAGAATAAGCGTAACAACAGACAAGAAAAGATACGGGAAGATTGTTACGGTTGTCAGTGGATTCGATAAGGATGTCGATGTGAAGAAAATCGCAAAAGCCCTGAAAAATGAGCTTGCTTGCGGTGGAACTTACAAAAACAACATCATAGAGCTTCAAGGAGACCACATGAAGAAGATAAAACCTCTTCTTCTAAAAATGGGCTTCGAGAATAACTCAATAGAGGATTAGGCCCAAGGAAAAAACAAAAATGGAAAGAAAACAAAAAACAAAAGCAGAAGCTAAAAAGAACGAGACTCAAAAAAAGAGTCAAGAAGAAAAACTAGCGAATGCTGAAAACGAAAGAAGAGTTGGAACAAGAGGCAGAATCTTTGAAGGAATAGTAACTAAAAAATTCCCAAAAAGGATTGTACTTGAATTTGAGAGAATGATATATGTAAGAAAATATGAAAGATATGCAAAGTTAAAAACAAAAATACACGCGAGACTTCCTGATTCAATGGAGAAGAATATCAATTTAGGAGACCTTATAAGAGTTCATGAATGCAGACCACTTAGTAAAATAATTCACTTCGTTGTTATTGAAAAAATAAAGGATGCTGTGGAGGTAAAGAAATGAACTTAGAAGAAATAAAAGAAGTAACTAAAATGAATGATTTTAAGAATATGAAAAATGGAAAGAAATTTTTACTAGGAGAAGATGTAGCAGTTTATGTGGGCGAGAGACCTCACAGTTGTTGTGGAGGAGAACATAAATGGACAAACCCTGTTGTAATTGCCACTTTCTCTAAAAATAAAGAAGAAGTATTCAAGGAAATGGAAATCTATGATTTAAATTATAAGAAAGTCCAAGTGATAGATAAAAAACATCCCCTTTACAATTTATATAATCAAATATGGGATGGAGTTATAAACTAAAATGAAAGCTATAAGTGCGAGAGGAACAGAAGGATTAAATTTGGGAGCAAATGTAATTGCAGCAGACAATAGCGGAGCTAAGATTGTAAAAATAGTATCTGTTAAAAAATCAAAAGCAAAAAAGGGGAAACAAACCTCAGCAAAAATTGCAGATTGGGTGAAGGTGTCTATAAGAAAAGGTGTCCCAGACATGAAGGGAAAAGTTTTTGATGCTGTAGTTATAAGGCAAAGAAAGCCTTATAGAAGATTAAATGGAGAGAGAATTGCATTTGAAGATAATGCAGTAGCAATAATGAAGGATGAAAAAGGAAATCCAAAAGGAACCCAAATTAAAGGGCCAATACCAAGAGAGGTTCAGGAGAGATGGGCACAAGTTGCCAAAATCGCTTCAATAGTATATTAAAATGAAACAAAAATTTTCAACACATTGGAAAGGCAGTAAACAGCCTAGAAAACAAAGGAAATATCTAGCAAACGCTCCTTTACACTTAAGGAAAAAATTTGTGAGCATAAACTTATCAAAGGAATTAAGAAAGAAGATTGAAAAAAGAAACATTCCTGCGAAAAAAGGAGATAAAGTAAAAGTATTCTCTGGAAAATTTAAAGGAAAAACGGGAAAAATACTTATAGTCAATCTTAAAACATCAAAGATTATAGTTGAGGATATTCAGGTGAAAAAACAAGATGGTTCAAAGGCAAATTTTAAATTACAACCTTCAAATCTTCAGATTATTGAATTAGCTGATAGAAAGTTTAAACCAAAAACTGAGGATGAAACTGTGAAAGTACCTAAACCTGAAAAAACTAAAAGTGAAGAAACAAAGAAAAAAGAAAATTCAAAAGATAAAATTAAGGAGAATAAAAAATGAGTCATTTGAAAAGACACGCTATACCAAAGAGTTGGCCAATACAAAGAAAAGGAACGGCTTTTGTAGTTAAACCTAACCTGGGTTTTTCAGATTCTCTTCCTGTTTTAATAATTCTTAGAGATTTGCTCAAAGTTGCACAAAATAGAAAAGAAGTAAAGAAAATGATTCATATGAAAAATATATTACACAATGGAAAAGAAGTTAGAGATGAAAAACAAGGGGTTCTTTTGTTTGATGTAATAACTCTTGTTCCTTCAAAAAAGAATTACAGACTTACTGTTCTTAAAAATGAAAAGTTAAATATGGAAGAGATAAAAGAAAATGAAGCAACAACAAAAATTGCTAAAATTATAGATAAAAAAATGCTAAAGGGGAAAAAGATTCAATTAAATTTAAGTGATGGAAGAAATTTTCTTTCTGACATCAAATGCAAAGTAGATGACTCAATTTTAATAAATCTAAAAAACAAAAAGATAGAGAAATGCCTTCCTTTGGCAGAAAATTCAGAGGTAATGGTATTTGCTGGAAAACATTCTGGAGAAAAAGGGAAAATTGAGAAAATAAACAAAGAAAGAAAAATTGCGGAGATAAACAATGGAAAAGAAAAAATTAATGTTTTAATTAAACAATTTATGGTAACAAACTAAAATGAAAAATAAATTTTTCAAAGATACAACATCAGGAGATCTTGCATAATGGAAAATGTTATGAGAAAAATAAAAATTGAGAAAATAGTCCTAAGTGTAGGTGGAACTGCAGATACTCTTGAAAAAGGTTTCAAACTCTTGAAATTTCTTACTGGGAAAAAACCCGCTAAAATAAAATCTAAAAAAAGAATCCCTACTTGGGAAGTAAGGCCTGGGCTAGAAGTTGGAGCAGTAGTAACTTTGAGAAAAGATTACACTGAATTCTTAAAAAAAATGCTTATCAGTTTTGACAATACTTTAAAGAAAAAACAAGTTAGTGAAAATAATTTTTCATTTGGAATAAAAGAGTATATAGAGATACCTGGAGTTGAATACCAAAGAGATATAGGAATAATGGGTTTTGATGTAACAATAGTCTTCAAAAGAAGTGGAAGAAGAGTTGCACTAAGAAAAATGAAAACTGGAAGACTATCCAAAAAACAAATAATCACAAAAGATGAAATAATTAAATTTATGGAAGAGAATTTCCAGACCAAATTTATATAAAATGACAGCCTCAGATTGGAAAAAGATATTGAAACAATTGGACAGTAAGCCTGTAATAAAACAGAAATATATAAAACACAATGAACCAAAGAAAAGAAAGACTGGAATCTCTGTAAAAAAATGCGAAAGATGCGGAAGATTTGGGGCACATATAAAATCATACGGACTAAATTTATGCCGACAGTGCTTCAGAGAAATAGCAGTTGAAATCGGCTTTCAAAAATACAGTTAAAATGTCACACGATGTAGTTGCAGACGCACTAAATATGATAAGAAATGCCAAGAAGGCAGGAAAGGAAAATGTAGAAATAAAAATCATTTCCAATCTACTTATAGAGATATTAAAAATAATGAAACAGGAAAAAGCAATAAAGAAATATAAAATAGATGCTAAAGAAAAATCTATAACATTAACAATTGGAGAACTCTCTGACTGTAAAGCCATAAAACCAAGATTCAGTTGTGATACAAATCAAATAGAAAAATATAGAAGAAGATATTTGCCTTCAAGAAATCTTGGAATTCTTATAATATCCACAAACAAGGGATTGATAACTCACAAGGAAGCTCAAGAAGAAAATATGGGGGGATGCGTAATAGCATATTTCTATTAAAAATGAAAAACAAGAAATTTTTCAATGTCCTCATAAACTGCGGATACAAGAGTTCACTAACGTTCCCTCTCAGCTCGTTAAAACTCACCGAAACCGGAGGTTTTGCATAATGAAAAAGACTTTTTCACAAGAAATTATAATTCCAGAGGGAGTAGACATAAGAAAAGAGGGCAAGGTAATATTTGTAAAAGGAGCTCACGGAGAAATTTCTAAAGAATTTAATTTTGGAAAAATAAAATTTGAAAAAAAAGAAGGAAAGATATCAATAAGCTATCCCTCTTCTACAAGAAATGAAAAAAGAATGATAAATACTATATCGGCACACTTAAGAAATATGATTAAAGGAGTTAAGGATAAATTTGAATACAAATTAAAAGTATGTTCAAGCCATTTCCCTATTAATGTTGAATTAAAAGGAAGAGAAGTTTTAATAAAGAATTTCTTAGGTGAAAAAACCCCAAGAAAATGTCAAATTCCAAATGGAGTAGAAGTTGAAATTAATAAAGATGCAATAACTGTGAAATCTTCAAATAAAGAATTTGCTGGACAAGCTGCTGCAAATTTTGAGGCTGCAACAAAAGTAAGAAATAGAGATAGAAGAGTCTTCCAAGACGGTATTTTCATAATTAGTAAAGATGGGAGGGAAATGTAAATGCCTAAATTTTTGAGACATACAGCACACAAATATTCAAAGCTTGGAATAAGAAGAAAGAAGAAACAAGTTTGGAGAAGGCCTACTGGAAGAGATAACAAGATGAGAGAACAGAGAAGGGGACATCCTCCAATAGTAAGCATAGGATATTCTAGTGATAAAAAATTAAGAGGAACTATAGATGGAAAAATGCCAGTTATAATAAGAAATGTTTCTGACATACAAAAGATTCAGAAAAACCAAATTGCTCTCATTGGAAATATTGGTAAAAAGAATAAAATAGAGATAGCTAAGAAAGCTAAAGAACTAAGGATAGAAATTTATAAATTTAATTCTGAGAGATTCTTAAAATTAAATGAGAAAAAACCTGAAGTAAAAAACAAGGAGAATAAAAAATGAATCTAAGATCAAAAAAACAGCTAGCTACAAAGACATTTGGAGTTGGCAAGGCGAGAATTGTATTTGTTAATGAAAGAATAGAAGAAATTAAAGAAGCTATAACAAAACAAGATATGAGAAACTTGCAAAAAGACGGGGCAATAATAATAAAGGAAGTTAAAGGCAGAAGCAAAAACGTAAATAAAGGTAAAAGAAGAAATGTTGGAAAGGTGAGAAGAAAAGTCAATACAAGAAAAAGAGATTATGTTATATTAACAAGAAAATTGAGAAAAGTTATTGCAGAAAAGAAGAAAAAAGGAGAGATGAACACTAAAGAGATAAAAGAGATAAGAGAAAAAATAAGAAACAAAATGTTCAGAAGTAAAGCACACTTAAAAGAAAACATAGGAGGTTTTAATGATGAAAACGCAAAAAAGAAGAAGAAAAGAAAATAAAACAGATTACCTTAAAAGATTAAAGTTGCTAAAAGGAGAAAAACCAAGAATTGTTTTTAGAAAGACAAATAGATTCATTATAAGTGAATATATTTTAAGCAAAGAAGCTCAAGACATGGCTGTATTTGGATTTGATTCAAGAAAATTAAATGAGTATGGATGGCCAAAAAATGCACAAGGAAGCTTAAAATCAACAACTGCTTCTTACCTAACTGGATACTTAACTGGAAAGACAATAATAAAACAAAAACTAGAAACCCCTATACTTGATGCTGGAATGAATAGAGTTCTTCATAAAAATAAAATTTATGCTTTTATTAAGGGAATGATAGATTCTGGAATAAAAATAAACTGTGAGAAAGAATTTTTCCCAGAAGAATCAAGAATAAAAGGACAGCATTTAACGAATAAAATTCCATTCGATGAAATTAAATCAAAAATAGACAAATTGTAAAATGGCAAAAAAAGAAATAAAAAAAATTGAAGAAATAAAAGATGAATATGCAGAAGTTCCAGAAGAAATTTTAGATGATACAGATTTAAAAGAACTTACAGAAATGAAAAAGGAACCAGAAGAAAAAAAGAAACCTTGGGAAAGAGATAATAACAAACCTTCAGAATCATGGGAGCCTAAGACAAAATTAGGAAAAGAGGTTAAAAGTGGTAAAGTAAAAAACATAGATGAAATATTGAAAAGTAATAGAAAAATCTTAGAAGCAGAAATATCAGATTATTTGCTAACTCTAAAATCTGATTTAATCTCTATAGGACAATCAAAAGGTAAGTTCGGAGGAGGAAAAAGGAGAGCTTGGAGACAAACCCAAAGAAAAACTGAAGAAGGAAATGTCCCAACTTTCTCTGCAATGGCAATAGTTGGGGACGAAAATGGACATGTTGGATTTGGATATGGAAATTCTATGGAAACTCTTCCTGCAAGAGATAAGGCTTTAAGAAAAGCTAAATTGAATATAATAAAAGTAAAAAGAGGGTGTTCTGGTTTTGATTGTGATTGCTCTGAATTACATACAGTTCCTTTCAAAGTTACAGGTAAATCAGGAAGCGTAAGGATAACACTTATTCCTGCTCCCCAGGGAACAGGACTTGTTGTAGCAAGTGAATTAAAAAAAGTATTAAAACTTGCTGGAATAAAAGATGTTTATAGTAAAAGTTTTGGAAAAGTAAGAACAACTTTTAATACAATAAAAGCCTGCTTTGATGCTCTTGAAAAAACAAATTCAATGGAGGATAGAGAAGAATGATAGCTGTTGTGAGAATTAAAGGAAGGGTAGGATTGAGCGAAAAAATAAATGAAACCCTCGATAGATTAAGGATAAGAAAAAAATATTCTTGCATAGTCTTGAAAGGAACACCCGAAGAAGTAGGAATGATTGAAAAACTTAGAGATTTTGTAGCTTATGGTGAAATAAAAGATGATGTTTACAAAGAATTAGTTAAACAGCGGGGTAAAAAAGGAAAAGATGGCAAATTAAAACCGTTTTTTAGATTGCACCCTCCAAGAAAAGGAATTGAATCAAAGAAACATTTTGGAGTTGGAAAGGGAGTTTTAGGAGATAATGGTGAGAAAATAAATGATTTGATATTAAGGATGTTGTAAAATGGTAACAGGAGCATTAGCAAAAAATAGAAAGAATAAGAAAAGAATAAATTATCAAAATGGGGACAAGGTGAAAATTCTATCGGGAGAAAATATAACTTTAGAAAAAATCTACAGCAGATATAAGAATGGATGTATAGTTGGTTTAGAAAATTTTTTTAAAAATGAAAAAAGAGTGCTAATTTATTCTGTAAACTTTGATGATAAAGAAATAGAGATTATAGTTCCACCAGCGCAAATATATCCTTACAAAGCAACATTTAAATTTGAGAATATCCATTCAAATAATTATGTTTTAAAAGGTTCATTTGAGATAGTTAGTCCTCTTGAGACCGGTAATAATCAATTGGAAGAAAAACTTAAAAAAATAATTCAAAACTAAAATGGCAATGAAAAAAACACACAAAAGAAGAAAAGTCTCTAGAATGCATGGAAGAAAAATGGGAACTCATGGATGGGGAGCTAGAAAAAAACATAAAAAATCAGGACATAGAGGAGGAACAGGTATGGCAGGTACAGGGAAAAGAGGAGATCAGAAGACAACCTTAATCACAAAATTATATGGACATGATTATTTTGGAAAACAAGGAATTACTTCAAGAAAAACAAAGAGGGACACGAAACAGAGAATTAATATTCAACAAATTGAGAAAAACCTTGATAAATATGGAAAGAAAACCGCAAGAGGATGGGAAATAAATCTTGAAAATTACAAAATTCTTGGAGAAGGAGAAATAAAAGAAAAACTTATTATAAAAGCACTCGAAGCCTCTGAATCTGCGTTAAAAAAGATAAAGAAAGCCAGAGGAGAAATAATTCTTCCTGAAAAAAAGAACTCAAAAGAAGTAAAAGACGAGGAAGAAGAGTAAAAAACTCAATCTTTAAAAACTAATTTTATTTGATTATCAGATGGCAGATTTAATAAAAATATTCGCATTTATCCCAGAAGTAAAAAAGCCTGATGAGAAAAAACTTGCATTTAATACCAAGCTTAAATGGACTTTAGTTGTTCTCGGTGCTTTCTTCATCTTAGCAAATATATCTTTATTTGGATTATCCAATAATGCTCTTGAGAGATTCCAATATTTAGCTATTATCTTAGGAACAGATTTTGGTTCAATAATCTCTTTGGGTATTGGTCCGATAGTAATGGCTTCTATTATATTACAATTGCTTACAGGAGCAGGAATCTTAAATATTAATACTACAACTACAGAAGGGAAAAAATTCTTCCAGGGAGTTCAAAAACTTCTTGTTTTCTTTTTCATAATATTTGAGGCATGTGTATATGTTTTAATGAAAGGATTAGAAGCATTGCCTGGTTATGTAGGTTTAGTTATATTTCAACTTATCCTTGGAGGAATAGCAATCTATTATATGAATGAGCTCTGTGAAAAATGGGGATTTGGTTCTGGAGTTAGTATATTTATAGCAGCTGGAGTCGCTTGGCACCTTTTTACAGGAGCATTCCAATTTATAAATCAACAAGGAAGAAATTGCTTATTTGATTTCAGAGGGACTGCATGTTCAGGAAAGGTTTTAGTTTTAATTCAATCAATAATAAACAAATACCCTGTTGAATTCACATCTGCTTTAGCAACTATACTAGCCACAGTCTTGATTTTCTTGGCAGTTGTTTGGGCACAAAGTTTGAAAGTTGAAATCCCCTTGAGTTTTGGAAGAATAAGAGGATATGCAATTAAATGGCCTCTACAATTTTTCTATGCTTCAGTTATTCCAGTTATTTTAACAGCTGCACTTGTCGCAAACATACAGCTATTTGGTGGATTGCTTGAAAATTGGGCAGGACATCCGACCTTCCTTGGACATTTTTCAAATGGGCAGGCTGTCTCAGGATTTACATTTTGGCTTGGGCATACTAATCTTCTTGAATTAATAATAAGAGGCGGATTCTTACCAAGATATTTATTACAAGGATTAACACATATAATCTTCTATGCTGGACTTGCAACTTTATTCTCTGTATTTTGGGTTAAAACTTCTGGAATGGGAGCAAAAGAACAGGCACAAAAAATACAAGCATCTGGTCTACAAATTTCTGGATTTAGACAAGATGTGAGAATACTTGAAAGTGTTTTAGATAGATATATAATGCCACTTACGGTTATGGGTGGAGCAGCTATAGGTTTGCTTGCTGCTGCAACTGACTTATTAGGCGCATTATCTTCAGGAACAGCAATACTCTTAGTAATTATGATTATGTACCAGTTTTACCAAAAAATAGCAGAACAGCACATGACTGATATGAATCCTGCAATGCGTAAATTTATGGGTAATGCCTAAATAAAAATAACAAAAAGAAGATGAAGATGACAGAAGAAACAGGTGAAATAAAAAAGGAAGAATCCAAGAAAGAAGAAACTTCAAACAATCTAGAAAATAATGATTCTAAAGAAGATAAACAACAACCCCCTTTAAAAGATAAAGAGTCTAAGAAAGTTGTGAACCAAAAAATTTCTCCAAACAAAAAACCTAAAGAAGGGAGTTTTAAAACACTAATTATATTTATGCTTTTTGCAACAATTCTTGCAGGATTATGGGATAAAATTCCTGCAATAAAAAATTCTATCCATTATGTTCTGGATCCAAGTGCTGGAGCTCTCCTTAGTTGGAATTTAAGCATAGGGATGATAGTTATTGTTATTATAATGGCTGCAATAACCACAATTGTCCAAAAATATGCAACAGATCAAAAAACTCTCAAAGAGCTCAAAGCCGAACAAAAAGAAATTCAAAAACAAACAAAAGAGTTCAAAGACCATCCTGAAAAAATGATGGAGCTTCAAAAGAAACAAATGGCTATGATGCCCAAACAAATGAAACTAAGTATGAGATCAATAATCTACACAGGAATTCCATTTATTTTACTTTTCAGATGGTTCTATGATTATTTTGCTCCTACTACCTCAGTTGAAGGTCTAAAATTCTTAGGATTCTGGTCTGTACACTGGACATTTTTGGGGATTGCTGGATGGATTTGGTTTTATTTAGTTACTACCATGATATTTAGTTCTCTTCTAAGAAAATGGTTGGATGTTGTATAACTCTATAACACAAAACTCTTAAAAACCATCTTTTTCTGATTTGATAAGATTAAAATGAAAGATAACGAAGAACAACAACTTGCAATTAAGTTCCAGATATTTGAGCAACAGATAAGAATGATTCAAGAACAATTACAGGCAGTTGAACAAGCAATTATAGAACTAGGAAGTTTGAATTTAGAACTTGATGAATTAATCGGTAAGAAGGATAATGAGATTCTTGCTCCTGTAGGAAGAGGAATATATGCAAGTGCAAAATTAACATCAGAAGAACTTTTAGTGGATATAGGAGATAAAAACTTTGTTAAAAAATCAATTCCAGAAACAAAAAATATTTTACAAGGACAATTAAAGAAATTAGAAAAAGTAAAAGAAGAATTGAATACAGAATTAGAAAAGATAAATACTGAATTAACAAAAGTTTTTATTGAACACCAAGAAGGGCATAAACCTCATAATAAATGCGATTGCGAGGATGAAGGATATAAATGTGAAGGTGATTGTAAATGCGAAAAATAAATTAGAACTATCTTATCTATTTATTTCATTTTTCTTAAAAATTCATCATACTTCATTAAACCTAATTCAGTTATAATTCCAGAAATATATGTTTTTTGGATAAATTCAAATGCAGGATTTTTTATTTTTACTGATTTAGGAGCATTATCCCAAACTTCATTTATATTTCTCTGTTCTATGTGGATTTTATCTTTTGTAAATTTCCAAGAATCAGCAATGATGTAAACGGGAATCTTATTTTTACTAGCCAATTCTGCAAACATCCCGCTTCCTATTTTATTTATTACCCCTGCATTTAACAGTACATCTGCCCCTAGAAATATCTTGTTTGCATAAATTTTATCTTTTTTATTATCTTTTTCAAAGGCTATGGCTGCAGCAGAATCAATAAACATTGTAACTTTTATCCCTGCTTTTTTCAACTCATTTGCTGTTTTTCTTCCTTGAAATAAAGGACGAGTTTCTGTATTATAAACTTCAAATTTCTTTCCCTTCTTATTTGCATATATAAGAGCATTAACAATATTAGTGGAATGACAATGTGTAAAGATTCTATCATTATCTTTAACTAACCCAAAAACTGTCTTATTTATCTCTCCTTGAGCAGAATCAAAATGTTGTAATATTTTCTTTTGAGAGACTCCTTTTTCAGCTAAATCCAAAACATGAAACATCATTGGTTCTGTAGGACGAGAATTTAATAATTTATTCTTTGAATATTTTGAAGGAAAAAATAGATATGCTTTCAAAGCTGATTTTGCAATGTTCCTAGCTCCCTGAATTTTTATAGATTTTATATCTTTAACAATTTTTTCAAACTCTCTTTTTTTATCCATCTACTAAACAATCCCCTAACATTTAAAAATTCTCTTTTTTTAGTAGTTGCATGTTAGAATCTCTCGTTAATCCAAAAAAGATGGAAAAGGGGCCTTGGAAGATGTTTTTTATTGGTTTAATTTATGCATCCCTTTCTCTTCTGCTTGTTCACTGGTTTTTTTCAAATGATTCTAATTTATCAACTGCTTCGGGGGTACTTATTGTCCTTTTTTGCATAATGTTTAGTTTTCCTTTTATGTATTTTATAATTAAAACAGAAGAAAAGGAAGATGAAGAAGTTGAGGGGGTTTTTAGTGTTTGGAATGCACACAAAGATGCAATTTATGCGTTCATGTGGTTATTCTTTGGATTTGTAGTTGCTTTTTCTTTTTGGAATATTGTATTGCAGGATGCAAATCTTCTAAACTTTCAAATTCAAACTTACTGTCAAATAAACAGTCCTGGGGATGTTGATTCTTGTGTTGCAAAATACTCGTCTGGGAATTTTGGTATAACTGGAAATTCTATAAATGGGTCAAGATTCTTGGCTATATTAGAGAATAATGTTTATGTGATGATATTTACTCTTATATTCTCATTAATATTTGGGGCGGGAGCTCTTTTCATATTAGTTTGGAATGCAAGTGTTATTGCTGCTGCTGTGGGTATATTTGCTAGGTATACAATAAGTGAAATCCCCTTGGGCATTGCGAGGTATATTATACATGGTTTACCTGAAATTGCTGCTTATTTTATAACTGCTCTAGCAGGGGGAATATTTGGAGTAGGATTGATAAGACACGGGATAAGAGATAAAAAATTCTTGAAGGTTTTTGAAAATGTTATAATCTTGATATTCATTGCTCTTGCAATATTAATAATTTCTGCATTTCTTGAGGTATATATCACTCCCGTTATATTCAG
>CAYNWY010000005.1:0-19709 GCA_964401065.1 Candidatus Woesearchaeota archaeon | reverse complement strand
TATTTATTCTAAAGATTTATTAATTCTTTTTATTTTATTGAAGTGAAAAAAAGAGGGAAATATGCAACCAAACGGAAAACTAGATGTTGATGAGATTCTAAGAAAATACGGAGGTAAAATTGAGAGCGAGATAAAGACTAACGAGCTTGGGGTGATTAAGGATAGTAAATCTTATTTAAAATTTATAGAGGAAACTAGAAAGGACTCGACTCCTTATGAAAATGCGTGCAATACTCTTGGAAGTATTATAAAATTGAATCCTTCAAAAAAAGATTCAGAAAAAATACAAAAGGATATTGAAATAGCGCATATGAATATAGAGCCCTGGCAGGCTATAACATTAAGTGTAATGATTTTTATTTCTGTGTTTTTTCTTGGAATACTTCTCTCTTTAGCTTATGCTTTTATGAAAGGTGGGATGGATAAATTCCCTGCCTTGTTTTTCTTTCTTATAACGGTTGTTTCAATTTTCTTATTTTATTATTTTAGTGGTTATCCTGCAAGATTTGCAGGAAAATGGAGATTAAAAGCCTCTTCTCAGATGGTTCCAGCTATTTTGTATGTTGTAGTTTATATGAGGCATACTCCAAATTTAGAGAAGGCAATTGCTTTCGCTTCTGAACATTTACAATATCCCCTTGTATTAGACTTTAAAAAAATATTCTACAATGTAGCTATAGGAAAGTTTTCTACTATAAAAGAAAGCTTAGATGATTATCTTGAAGGATGGAGGGATTATTCATCTGAATTCATAGAATCTTTTCATCTGATTGAAAGCAGTTTGTATGAACCAGATAGAGCGAGAAGAATTGCTACACTTGAGAAATCAATCCAAGTTGTTCTTGATGGAGTTTATGATAAGATGCTCAAATTTACCCATGACGTAAAAGCACCTTTAACAAATGTTTACATGCTTGCAATAATGCTCCCTATACTTGGAATTGCTCTTATTCCTCTTGCATCAACTATGATTCAGGGAATGATAAAATGGAGCCACGTGTTTGTACTTTATACAATGATAATTCCTTTTTTGGCATTTTTTATGTTGGATAAAATATTATTATTAAGGCCAGGGGGGTATGGAGAAACTTCTTATCTTGAAAAAAACCCCCTTTATCCACAGTATAAATCTAAAGGACCTTATTTTGCAGCATTTTTAATTTGTTTACCTTTTTTTATTCTTGGTTTTCTCCCTTTAATTTTTCAATACACTGGATTACCTGGAATGATAGGATTGGAAACTGATTATACCTTTGCAGATTTGGGTTTGAATTTAGGAAATCTAGGGACTTATAAGATTTTTGACTTTATAGAAACTCCAGATGGCATAGTTGGGCCTTTTGGATTTGGAGCATTATTCTTAAGTTTATTTTTACCCCTGGGAATAGCACTGTTTTTTTCAATTGCATATAAAGATAAAACCCTTAATATAATTGATGAAAGGAATAAAACAAAAAAACTTGAAGCAGAATTTAATAATTCTTTGTTTCAAATTGGAAACAGATTGGGGAACGGAGTTCCTCCAGAATTAGTTTTTGGAAAGGTTGCAGAATCTTCAAAAGGACTTGTTGCAGGAGATTTCTTCAAAAGAGTTAATTATAATATTCAACAAATGGGAATGAGTGTGGAAAAAGCAATATTTGATTCTAGAAGAGGGGTTATTTTATTTTATCCTTCAGATTTAATTGCTACAAGTATGAGGGTTCTCGTGGAATCTTCAAAAAAAGGACTAAAAATTGCTGCAGTAAGTTTAATGAGCATATCCGAGTATGTGAAAAATATACAAAAGATAACAGAACGTTTAAAGGATATTCTCGCAGAAATTGTTTCTGAAATGAAGAGCAATATGACTTTCTTGGCTCCCTTGTTATCTGGAATAGTTATAGGTTTGGCAATGATGATAACATCAATTCTTAGCACACTTGGAACAGCTATGAATTCGCTAGATGTGGATGTTTCTGCTTTAGGAGGTTTAAGTAGTATCCTTGATATTTTTAAGGTAGAAGCAATGATCCCCCCATATTATCTTCAAATTGCTATAGGTATTTATCTTATTGAAGTTATTTTTATATTAACTAATACATTAGTTACAATCGATTCAGGAGAAGATAAGTTGGAGAAAACAAGTAGAATAGGAGCAAATTTGAAAACAGGAATAGTATTTTACTTCTTCACTGCATTGCTTGCATCATTGGTTTTATTTGCTTTATCTGCAATTGTATTAGGAAGAGTAGTTACTTAATTTTAAGTAAATTTTATTAAGTCTTATTTTTTGTATTATTAATGAAAATGGGGATTTCTTAGAAAGAATAAGAAATTCAGACAAACACTTCGTGTTTGGAAGAAATCCTACAATGGCAAAGAAAGAAGGAAGAATATGATAAAAAAAATATTTAAAAAAGGAGTTGTTGCAGATTATCTCCCTTGGCTTTTAATTGGTCTTCTAGTTTTGGTTATTGTTCTTATCTCTATATTCTTCCTTAAGGAGAAGGGAGTTTCTTTAATAGATCAAATTAAAAATTTATTCAGGAGAGGTTGATGGAGCTTACATTAGAAAATTTGATAAAGATAATACTGGGGCTTGTTGTTGTGGTTGCAGTGGGATATGCCTTGTATCTTTTCTTTAGCGGCCATGTCATAGATTTTTTTAAGAATATGGATGTTAATACCAGTACAGCTAAATTTTTATTAACCTTTTATTAATATGAAAAAACCTAGTAAAAATAAAAAAGGTTTTCTTCTTGCAGAAGAGACTTTGAAGATAATAGTTGCAGTTATTTGCATTCTTTTTTTAGTTTATATCCTAATAGCAATTTACAATTCACAAACTGCTAATAAGAAAATTGGAGAAGCGAAAGATGCATTGGGGAGAGTTGAAACTATTGTCTCTTCATTGGAAGAAGGAAAAATTGAGAGCCAGGATATTCCCAATCCCCAAGGATGGCATTTGTATAGTTTTGTTGAGGGAGAAAAACCTAATTCTTGTTTAAATAAAAATTGTTTATGTATATGCACTGACTCTATAACCCAGCAGTTTAAATCCAAAGCAAGAAGATGTGATAAAGACGGTGCTTGTTTGGTTATAGAAAATCTTGCTACATCTAATTTAGATTTAAAAATAAGAGATGCAAATAATCTCCTTTTTATAGGCATTAAAAAACAGAACAACCAAATTCTAGTAGGAAGAGTAGCATGAATTTAGATGAGATGATAAAATATTTAGTATGGATTGTCTTATTTGGAATTGCTTTAACTGGATTATTCTTTATGCTTAAAAAGGCAGGAGTCCTATAATTAAAAATGAGAAAGATAAAAGGGGAAATAACTACCCAGCAGATAGTCTTGTTAATAATTCTTTTAGTTAGTTTTATAATAATTTTATTTTTTCTTTTTAGATTGAATCTTTTTGGGCAATCTGATAGTGAGATATGTCATAATTCTATTGTTATGAAAGGAAATCCTGTTTCTAAAGAAGCTGTTCCATTGAAATGTTCAAGATCTTATGTTTGTATAACAAAAGATGGAGATTGTGTTGGGATGACAAAACCAGAGATTGAGAAAGTAAAGACAAAAGAAGAGCTTTACAGTGTTTTAGCTAAGCAAATGGCTAATTGTTGGTGGATGTTTGGAGAAGGAAAAGTTGATTATGTGGCGGATTCTACTTTGATAAAAAATAATTACTGCTCTCTATGCTCCCAAATTCTTTTTGATGATAGCCTGAAGAAGATTGAAGGAATAGAGGGAGATACAATAAGCAAGGATGAATTTTATAATTATCTTTCTAAAACTAAAAAACCTGGCGAGGATTTTACTTATTCTTATTATCTTTTTGGAACAAATGATATTACAAGGTTAAAAAGCCAGTTGTCTAGTCAAGCTGGTACAGAGGTTAGTTTTGGTACAATTGGCATTGGAAAACAATATTTTGTTGTCACAGGAATTACAAGCGAAGTTAATACTATTGGTTGGATAGTAAGGGGGGCTGCAATAGGGGCTGTTGCAGCTGTTACTGTAGTAAGCGGAAGTTTTGTTGTTGTTGCAACAGGGGTGGCTGTAGGGGCAACAGCCGGAGGAGTGGGAGCAGATAAAATTTCAGATTTGTTCGCTCCAAAGATTGGAGCAATTACTATAGAAGGAAAAGAAGGTGTAAAAAACCAATTTATGGTTCCAACTATTCAAGAAGCAAGTTCAGAGGAATTTGAGTCACTTAATTGTGATGAGATTTTAACTTCCACTTAGATAATTTTATTAATAACATTTTCATATCTCTTGCATGAAAAAAAAGGGGACGATTCTTGTTGAGAATATTGTTTTTATAATTCTTAATTTGCTTTTTCTTTCAATTTTGGTATTATTTCTGATGAGACAGGGAAGTGGAGCAATTGTTCTTGGGCAGACTTATTCAAAACAGATTTCTATGGTAATAGATTCTGCAAAACCTGATATGATTATTAAAATGGATATGGACAAAGGAAAGAAGCTCGCAGAGAAGAATGGTCTTGATTTTAATGATGCAGTTAAAATAGAAGGGAATACGGTTATTGTAAAATTGAGTAAAAAAGGCGGATACAGTTATTCTTTTTTTAATAATGTGGATGTTTCTCCATATCCAGCTAAAGATGAAAAAGGAGAATATACTGGGATGTATGTTTTTGTAGTACGTGAAAAAGGAGTGGAAAATGGATAATAAAAAGGGAACAGATAAACTTCTTTCAATTTATTGGTTTGTTATGTTAACGCTCATAGCTGGGGGTGTTTTTGCTATGGTTTATGTTTTTTATGGGCCTCCTTATGATGTTAGAGAAATAGAATCTGAAATTTTAGCAGAGAGAATTGCAGATTGTATATCCAAACAAGGAGTCATAAATTCAGATTTTTTTGTTGATGGAAAATTTAATGCAGCTATTAGTGAGAGTTTTACAGAGAGATGCAATTTTAATTTTGATGTGGAAAAAGGTTATGGGGATACAGGAGAAATACAATATTTTTATGAAGTAGAATTTTATACACTTAAAGATACAGTAAACCCCGCCTTTAGTTTTTATGATGGAAATAATAATTGGAAGGCAGATTGCTTTATAAAAAAAGAAAATAATAAAGAATATGCAAAACTTGCAAAATGCAAGGAAAAAAGGCTTTATGCTTTAAGCAAAGAGGGGGACCAATACTTAATTAAAATTTTGTCTGTAATAGGAAAATCTGAGAAAAATGTTAAACAATAATGGGGTTCTTTTAGAAAAAGAACCTATAATGGTAGAAAAGAAAAGATGACAAGCAAAAGAGGACAGATAGGAGAATCAATAACTTGGGTTGTTGCAACCATAGTTTTAATAGTTTTATTAATCATCTTTATCTATGCTTCAGTAGTTTTGTCAGAATTTAAGTCTTTAAAAATAAATACAAAAAAGATTTCCACAGGTTCACTGGACTGGATAAATTCAAAGACACAAATGGCTTATTCAATCAGTTCCAGTAATAAAAACAAAATTCAGGTATGGATTTCCCAAGAGGTAGGAAATGAATAAAAGAGAAAATATAAAATTTTCACTTTTACCTTCTATGAAGAAGGATAAAAAAGGAGATTTACCAGTTACTATCTTGATTATCGGTGTTTTTGGAGTATGTACCTTGGCTTTACTTAGCTTTTTATATTCCACCTCTCAAATTAACAAATCTTTTTCAGGGGTTGAAATAATGGAAAAGGCGAATATTCAGATAGAATCTAATAATTTAGACCATCTTTATTTGTATGAGAAAGGAACGAAGTTCTCTCCTGAGTGGGGGTTAAACTGGCTAAAGGAAGTAATTATATTTTCTGTTGAATATAATCCTTAAAAATCGTGAAAGAAAGATTTTTAAATAAGATTTGATTGATTAAATTACTAAATATTAAAAGAGAAAAATGATAAACAAAAAAGCTCAAGGCATGAGTATAAGCACCATAATTCTGCTTATACTAGGACTTGTTATATTAGTTGTTCTTATTTTAGGATTCACAATTGGATGGCAGAAAATTCTACCTTGGATAGGTTCTGATAATTTAGGCACATTAAAGAATTCATGTAGTACTGCATGTGCTACAGGAGAGACATATAATTTCTGTTCTGTTAAGAGAAATGTTAAAGACGGGGTAAATGATAAGTTTGATGCAACTTGTAAGGAACTATCTACTAACCCGGTGTATATCAATAGAGGATATGGAGTAGAAGCATGTTCTGCTATAACTTGTGCTTAATTAATTTACATTTATATTAATCTAAGATGTCAAATTATGCTTGTTCTGAAAGGAGAAATAAAGGGAAGGATAAGAAAAGGGAAAAAAGAAAACATCCTTACAAGAAAGGCGGAAAGTTTAGAGTTCTGAAAATTAACTAAATTTATAAATTAAATTTACTAAATTCTTAAATGGTGATTGGAAATTTGTTCTTAATTATTTTAGGTCTAATCTGGATTATTTTTGCAGTTGTCCAAGATTTGAAAAAGAGAGAGATAGCGAATTGGCTTAATTTTTCACTTGTAATATTCGCATTGGCTTTCAGGTTCTTTTATTCCTTGTTTAATAATCAAGGGTTTTCTTTATTTTATCAAGGAATAATTGGTTTTGGTATCTTGCTTTTAATTGGTAATCTGCTTTATTATGGGAAGGTATTTGCAGGGGGGGATACCAAGCTTATGATTGCCTTGGGTGCAGTTATTCCTTTTTCAAACAATTTTTATTCAAATCTTAACTCAATTTTTATATTTCTTCTATTTTTTCTTGTTGCAGGAGCATTTTATGGAGTAATATTAAGCATAATTTTAGTGATTAAAAACAAAAAACTTTTTTCTAAGGAGTTTTCAAAGCAATTTAGAAGAAAGAAGAGTATTTTTTACATTTCTACTCTTTTAGGGCTAGTTCTTGTTGTGCTTGCATTTTTTCAGAGTCTTTTTCTTTATCTTGGAATTTTAGTATTTATATCTCCTTATGTTTATTTTTCAGCTAAATCTGTAGATGAATCATGCATGATTAAAAGACTCGATACAAAGAGACTTACAGAGGGAGATTGGCTTTACAAGGATATTAGGATTGGAAATAAAATCATAGAAGCAAAATGGAGTGGATTAAATAAAGAAGAGATAATCCTTTTAAGAAAGAGAAAAAAGAAGGTTTTGATAAGGCAAGGAATTCCATTTAGTCCTGTATTTTTAATTAGTTATTTTGGATTAATATGCTTGGTAATTCTCCAGAAAGTTTACTTATTTTAGATGATTAATACATTTTAAGGAATTCTTTTAGGTAACCACATCTTTGATTCTTCAATTTTTTTTACTTTTACCTTTTTTAAATACTTTTTCTTTTGTTTTTTTTCCAGAACATTTTTCAAATTTTCTAATTCTTCTTCAGAAGATTGTTTTCTTGGAGAGTTAAGAGATTCATTAGAATAAACCGGTAGAATATTAAGAATAGTCTCCCCAAGAACATAAGAAGAAGAAATTAAAGTCTCTTTTGGCTTGAATTTTGTTTCTATCTTTTTTGCAACTCTTTTAGCCATAGAAAAAGCAGATTGAGGTATATTCTCTGGCTGTGATACTGCTTCTTTTGGGATTATTATTGTATGTGCCTTTGAGATAGGTTTTATCTCTAAAACGGCAATAGAATGTTTATTTTCATCTATTATATAGGATGGAATTTTTCTCTCTACAATCAATCTAAAAGGACTTTCATTTTTATTAGGTTTTTTAGAATCATCATAAGAACCTTTATCTGAATCAGAAGTTAAGAGTTTATTTTTTTTAAGAAATTCAATAAATTCTTCATCATCCATATAATTTATACGTTCTATCGCAGGACCTTTTTTCTCTTCAGAGAAACTAGTCTCTATTTGTTGTATAATTTGCTGTTTAAACTCTTGAATTTGTTCTTTTGTTAATTCCATACTCTTTTAAGAAAAAGAACGTTAATAAGTTTTATGCAATTTTACGCATATCAATCAGTTGAGCAGAAGCAACATTTTTTATTTTTGAGAATTTTTCCTCAATAGTTTCTATATCTTTATCATCAGAATAAAAAAAGAAGACTATAACTGCCTTTAAGCCAAATGCAATAAGTTCTATGGAATATTCTTTGTTCTTTCCACCGAATTCTTCCACTATCTTTTTTGCAGATTCTTCAATAGCTTTTAGATTAACCTCTGGTGAAACAGGCATTAATTTGTATTTTGCTCCATTTATTCCGCTCATACTTTAGTGTAAAAAAATAGGTTTATAAACATTTTGAGAAGTGTTGTTCTAAAATTAAGTATCACAATACTTATAAAATATGAAATTTTTTTTTGATTATGGTTTTTGGAAATTATGATAAGGTAGTTGAAAAAATAGCAAAATATTCTGGGCTTAAAACTGAAGAGGTTAGTAGAAAAATTGAAGCTAAAAGAGCTAAACTTTCTGGTTTGATAAGTCAAGAGGGAGCAGCGCAAATTGTTGCTGCTGAACTTGGGATAAATTTTGAAAATGAAAAATTAAAAATTGAGGAACTTTTGCCAGGAATGAGAAGAATTAACCTTTTGGGGAAAGTAATAACACTTTTTCCTGTTAGAACATTTAAAACTCAAAAAGGAGAAGAAGGAAAGGTTTTGAATTTTATACTTGCTGATGAAACTTCAAATATAAAAGTTGTTTTATGGGATACAAACCATATTTCTTTAATAGAAAAGGGAGAAGTTAAAGAGAATGATGTGGTTGAGATATCTAATGCTTCTATGAGAGAAAGCGAGATGCATCTTGGAAGTTTTTCTGAATTCAAAAAAAGTAATAAAGAAATTGAAAATGTTTGTACTGAAAGAATTGTAAAAGAAAAGAAAATATGTGATTTTAAGATTGGAGACCAACTTTCTGTAAGGGCATTCATTGTTCAATCTTTCCAGCCCAAGTTTTTTGAAGTGAGCAAAGAAACAGGCAGAAAGATGACAGAGAATGAAAAAGAGCAGGGAATACCTACTGAGAAGAGAGCTCTGATTAATATTGTTATAGATGATGGCACAGAGTCAATACGCGCAGTTCTTTTTAATGAGAATCTTTCTGCTTTAGGATTGAGAGACTTGGAAAATCCTGAAAGATTATCCTACCAAATAGAGGCTCTTCTTGGAAAAGAAATGTTTTTTTCAGGCAATGTAAGAAAAAATAATTTTTTCAATAACGAAGAATTCATAGTTGATTCTGTAAAGGACGTTAATCTTGATGAACTGATTACTCAATTAGAGAAGATTTGATGAAGTTTTCTAATATATATTTGTTACTCAAATAATCTTTATAAACGAGGTTATTTTTTAGTTTTAATGGTTGTAAAGAAAGAAGAAACAGACGAAGAAGAAAAAGAGGAGAAAAAAACTAAGAAAAAAGGTGATAAGGATTTGAGTTTGACTGATTTGCCTGGAATAGGGCCTGCTGTGGCTGCTAAACTTGAAGGAGCAGGAATTTTTGATTTAATGTCTTTGGCAGTTGCAAGTCCTGCTGTGATATCTGATATTTCAGGTGTAAGCCCTGCTGTTGCGAGAAAAGCTATTCAGGCTGCACGTGAGATGCTTGATTTAGGATTCCAGGATGGAGTTGAATATGCTCAGAGAAGGTCTAATGTTTCATATGTAACAACAGGAAGCAAAAATTTTGATGAACTTTTGGGGGGAAGAGGAATTGAAAGCAGAGCCATTACAGAGGCTTTTGGAGCTTATGGTTCTGGTAAGACTCAGCTGGGGTTGACTTTGGCTGTCAGAGTTCAGTTGCCAGTTGAGCAAGGGGGTGCTAATGGAAAGGCAGTATTCATAGATACAGAAGGGACTTTTAGGCCTGCAAGAATAAAGCAAATATCAGATGCACTTGGAGCAAATTCAGAAAAGGTTCTTAAGAATATTTTTGTTGCAAGAGCATTTAATTCAGACCACCAAATGCTTCTTCTTGAAAAAGTTAATGAGATGATAAAAGCAGGAGAGCCCATAAAACTTCTGATAGTTGATTCTTTGACAGCTCATTTCAGAGCAGAATTTGCAGGAAGAGGGCAGCTTGCAGACAGGCAGCAGAAATTGAACAGATATATGCATGATTTAATGAAATTAGCTGAAACCTACAATCTTGCAGTTTACGTAACCAATCAAGTTATGGCAAACCCGGCACAGATGTTTGGAGACCCAACAACCGCCATTGGTGGAAATATAGTTGGACATGCTTCAACATACAGATTATATTTAAGAAGAGGAAAACAAGGGAGTAGAGTTGCAAAGTTGATTGATTCACCGAATCTCCCAGAGAATGAAATTGTTTACTATGTGAATGCTGGCGGTGTAAGTGATAAGGAAGAATGAAAAAATGGCAATTCCTTTCTTAATAGATTATGAAATTTTTTTGAGAGAATTCTCAGATGAATTAAAATCTATTAAAGGGGTTTCATTTTTTATTTATGGTTCTCATTTAAGGGAGGATTTTGTTCCAGGGGTTAGTGATTTAGATGGATTTCTTGTTTTAGATGATTTTTTTGTTACAGATAAAGACGCAATTGGAAAATTGGCGAGTAGTTTAGATTCTTCTTTGAGAAAATCTAATATAAAGATAAAAACAAAATTTAATATTCTAGATAAAGGGATTGCATTGGATGGAAGATTTTTAACTTATTCTAAGAATTATGTAGACTATCTTAAAAGTAATGCAGTTAGAAAATTTGGGAAATATGAATTGAAAAATATGAATGGTTTTGATTATAAAAATCCAGAACTCACTTCAATAGCTAATAATTTGAATGATGTTCGAAAAGGATTTCTTTACAATAATTTTAATTATTATTCTCAAAAAAGAGATTTTTATGAGAAAGATATAAAATCTCCATTAAAAAAACTGGCTCAACTCCCAAAGCAATTAATTAATTTATCTGAAGGAAAATTAATTGAAGATAAAGAGGAAGCTCTAAATAAGTTTTTGAAAGAATTTCCAAATTACAATGGTTATTTTGTGAAAGATGTTAATAAATTAATGAAAGATTCTGTTAAATATGAAGCTTTTTTAGACGAAGATGGATGTGTCTCTTTTTCTTTGGATTGTTTAAGTGAAATGGAAAGAATGATTAAAGTGTATATAGAGAAGTTTCCAAAAGTTAGTGATAGGGAAGTTAAAGATAATTTACTCAATTAATTCATCTTATATATTTTTATAATATACTTTAAAAAGTTTTGTTTGTTTTTTTTTGAATGGAGATAAAAGGTGTCTTTGCGGATTTGCACATTCATTCCAGATTCTCTAGGGCGTGCAGCAAAGATATTACAATAGAAAATCTTGAGAAGTGGGCGAGAGTTAAGGGGATTGGTTTGCTTGGAACAGGAGATTTTACACACCCTTTCTGGCTTAAAGAATTAAAGGAAAAGTTAGTTGAGAAAGAGGGAATTTTATATTCAAAAAGTGGATTTAAATTTTTGTTGACAGGAGAGATTAGTTTAATGTACACTCAAGGGAGAGGAAGGAGAGTACATTTGGTTTTGCTTGTTCCTAATTTTGAAACTGCAGACAAAATAAATGAATATTTTGATAAAAAAGGGAGAAGAGATTATGATGGAAGACCAATATTCAAGATATCCTGTGAACAATTTGTTAAAGATATGAAAGAGATTTCAGAATATATAGAAATAATTCCTGCACATGCTTGGACGCCCTGGTTTGGAATTTTTGGAAGTGCTACTGGATTTGATAGTTTGAAAGAAGCATTTGGAGAGCAAGAAGAAAACATTCATGCAATTGAAACAGGAATGAGCTCAGATCCTTTCATGAATTGGCATTTATCCGAATTAAATAATAGAGCAATAGTTTCTTTTTCTGATTCACATAGTTTCTGGCCCTGGAGAATTGGAAGAGAAGCAACTATTTTTGAAAAAGTTGAAAGTTACTCAGATGTTATTAATGCGATAAGGGAAAATAAAATATTGGGAACAGTTGAAACAGAACCTTCTTATGGAAAATACCATTGGGATGGACATGCTAATTGCAATTTTTCAAGTTCCCCACAAGAAACTAAAAAATTAAATGGAATCTGCCCTGTTTGCGGAAAACCCCTTACAATAGGTGTTGCAAACAGAGTTAATCAAATTGAAGACCAAATAATTGAGGAAAATAGGAATAGGAAAAAATACTACACCCTTCTACCATTGCATGAATTAATAGCATTTAGCAAAGCTTCAACACTTGCAGGCAAAAAAACTTGGGAAACTTATAATAAGATTATTGAAAAATTTGGGAATGAGTTTAATGTTTTGTTAAATGTTCCTAAAGAAGAATTGATAAGAGAATTAAAAGATGATTTAAAATTAGTTCAATTGATTTTAGATAATCGTGAAGGAAAGATAAAAGTTAAACCAGGATATGATGGGAAATATGGAGAATTGATAGAAGGAGAGAAACAGGCTAGGCTGTTTTAATTATTTCTTTTCTGTTTCTTTTTTAAAACCTTTTTCTTTAAGGAATATTTCCAAATCACAATCTTTCGTTAGTTCTTCTAATGCTCCTGCCTTTATTATTTCGACCATAGAAGAATAATTAACATTCTTTTCTCTTTCAGTCTCCGGAATTTTTGGAAAATCTGTATTGAATTCAAATCTATATTGCTGCTTTCCGTCAAATCCTTCTGCTTCCCCATTCCAATAATAGAAACTTATTTTAGATGTTAATGCAAATTTATTAATAATTAATTTTCTCAATTTTATATCTTCATCATTTATAGTCTGAAAAGATTCCCACTCAGGACTTCCATGATGGGAGATATCCTTAGAATCGGTCTTAAAGATAAAATTTTTTGAATATTCTACTTTCTTTTCATTTACTGCCATTAAGAAAAATGAGTTATCTTATTTATATAATTAATTATCTTTAAAAGTATATATTTAATTTCTTCTTACAATATTTAAATTACTTGGGGGAGCGTCTCTTATTTTTATGAATTTATAATGTGCTTCATTGGTCTTTTTATTTTCAATTTCTTCTTTTAATGTGTAAATTTTTTCTCCTTTAGAATCAAGGTGAAATTTAAGTTTCATGCTAAATTGAAGACATATCCTCTTAATCTAGTTGGAAGTTTTTGTTTTATGGATTTTTCAATTTCTTTAGGGGAAATCCATTTAAGCTCTGCAACTTTTGGTCCAGGTTTTTCTTTACCTTCTGTTGCTTCACATAAGAAATATAATCTTAATTCATCTTTTTTCTTGAGCATATTTTCTGCATAAACTGCCCCCAAATTATGAACCTTATAACCTGTTTTCTCTTTAGCGACCCTTTTTAATCCAACATCTAGTTCTTCATTATACTTTAATTCTCCTTCAAGGAAACTCAAGGAGTTCTCTCCTTTATTTCTTCCTATTAATATTTTCCTTGCGCTAGGATTAAATAAAATTCCTATAATTTTTACCTTAAATTGATTATCCATTTTATTTTTCCCTTATTTCAAATTGAGCTCCTGTTTCTTTTGCTTTTTTTTCTATCCCTTCTAAAAAGGTTTTCATCTTTTGATCTCCCTTTTTCCCATCATCTGTTTCTATCTTTAGGGAATATTTTCCTGCAGAGAGATATTTTATCTCTATTTCTCCAGGATTCTCCAAAATGCTTTTTATAATATATATCCCATTAGGCTCCTGAGTTTTTAAGTATATTGTTCTCTTTATTATTGTCTTTTTTTTCTTTTGTTCAAGAACTATATCTAGTATCTTTTTTGCATCCTCTTTTCCTATTAAATCTTCAAGTTTCTTTGGATTTTTTCTTGTTTCTTCAAAAAAATCATACAACCTTCCTTCCTTCGTAATGCTTTCAATTATGTTATTTGACTTTTCTTTAAGAACACTTCTTAGGATGCTTCCATAGCTTCTTTCTTGATTATATTCATCCATAACTTCTTTCTTCTCTTTTTGAGTAACTCTTCTTAAAGAAAGGCTTATTGTTCCTCCAGAGGTTTTTAAGACCTTACAGACTATTTTCTTTTTAGGTATTACATATTCTCTAAGATTTCTTATTCTTCCAGGGGCAATTTCACTTAAAATTATGCTGCCTTCTCTTTCCTCTCCTTCTATTTTAACAAATACTACTGTCCCTGCTATCCTATCTACAGTGCATAAAACCATATCTCCTTCTTCCATTATATTTTATCAAGAAAATAAGGGGTTTTAAAGGTTATGATTGAGGAATTTCTGATAGAATTAGAAAATAAGTTATTTGTAATAAATCCTTGTAAATCATTATATCTAGATTGATAATGGGTTAAATTTAGGATAATTAATAATGTATCTCTATATTTTTATCATCTCTATTTCAAGATTTTTTTTGAGTAAGTCTATAAATTCTTTTTCTTTTCCTCTATTTATCAAGCATCCTGCTGCATGTTCATGCCCCCCTATTTCTCCACCTGTAAAATTAATTATTGTTTCCAAAAGTTCTCTTATGTTTCTTCCATTTCTTCCCACTGTTCTCGCAGAAACCTTTATTTTATCCTCATAATAAGCCATTGTTACTATTACTGTTCCTTCTTCATAAATGGAAGAGTTTGAAATTATGCTTGCTATTGTTCCAATCATGGTGTCTTTAATGTTATCTTGTGCATTTATTATGACAAATCCTTTTCCCTCTATTTTTTCTGTTTCAGAAACAAAATTTAATCCTGCTATAATGTTTTGTTTGTATTTTATATGGGTTAATTCAACATTCTTTTTTGAAGAAGGAATCTCGAGACAGTATTGTATTGCAAGTTCTGGTTTTCCTGAACGGGAACAGGCATTTATTATGGCACTTAAATCTCTTGCATCTTCTATTTTATTAAACATTTTTATAAGAAATATATCTCCAATGAGCTCCTTATTTTTTATTTTTGGATTTCTAAGAAGTATTGCTGTAGTTAAATCTTTCATCTCTTTTTCATTAAGTTCCATTAAACTTTTGTATTTTCCTTTTTCAGGATTTAACCCGGTTTCTCTCAACAGTTCTAAGACCCCCTTTATATTTCCAGTTACTTCTGGAATATAGGGATTAGATGAATATTCCAGAACCCTATTTATTGGGCGTGTTGAGGGGTATATTAGGAGTCCTCTTTTTCTTTGAAATCCGCTTTCTTCAAGTATTCCATTGTTTAAAGAATCAATTTCTTCTTCAAGACAGTCTCCTATCATGCCCAGGATAGCGAGTTTTGATAGTTCTTTTATCTCTGGATTTATCTGTTTGCAAAGAAGATAAGTTAAACCCGAACTACTTATTTTCTGCTTATTTGTCAATTGAGGATTTATTATTCTTACATTTTCAGGAACTTTTTTTGTTATTTCATGATGATCTATTATGAAAACGTTGTTTAGTTCTGCCTTTTTTATATGATTGAGGCTTCCAGATGCCAAATCTAAAAAGAGTATTAATTTTTCTTTTGGGAGTTTACTTATGAATCTCTCATCCAAACTTTTTACTATTCTTAAAGAGAATTTCTTGTCTAATCTCTTTAAAGTGCTAATCATTATGCTTGCAGAAGTTATTCCATCTGTATCAAAATGGCTTATTATATAAACTTCTTTGTTGTCCAATTTCTTCATAAAGTCTTCCACAAATGACTTAATTTCTTTTTCTAAAATCTCATCCTCTTTTTTCATTTTAATCCAAGAAAATTTTATAATTTCTTTAAATATTTCTTAATTTTTCTAATCTGCGAGAATACCCTGCTTCTTTCTCTCTTGGCTTTTTTATCCTGTTTGTTCTTTTTCATATGTTGTTCAATTTTTTCAAGTTTCTCTTCAGTATTCTTTAAATCAGGGCTATTATATCTGTCTTTAAGTATTTTTGATATCTTTTTGTTATAGTCTTTTGAGTGAATTCTTCCTCTCTTTAGCTCTTCTCCTATCTTCTCTGAAGTTAATCCTTTATCTGCAAGCTCAAGAACTTTCTTTTCATATTCTTCTAAACTTAATTTTTTTTGGTTTTCTTCTTGTTTTTTTTCTGATTTTTTTGACATCCTACTATTTCGTGAAGGGGTTTTTTAAAGCTTGTTGTTCTCTTTTTAGTTGTTAATCAGTTTTGAGAAATTTTTGATAAGTTATTTAAACCGATATATATTTTACAATATATGGGTGTATCTATAGGAATTTTTTCTTTAAAAGGAGGAGTTGGAAAGACTACTGCAGTTATTTCTCTTGGCTCTGCTATTGCGAGCTTTGGGAAAAAAGTTTTATTAGTTGATGGAAACATATCTTCTCCAAACCTTGGGCTTCACTTGGAGATAGTTGAACCAGAATTTTCTTTACAGGATGTTCTTGAAAAAAGAGCAAATCCCACACAAGCAGTTCAAAAGCTTGATAAATTTGATATTCTTCCAGCATCTATCTTTAATGATTCTAAGGCAAATCCCTTAATGATGAAAGAGAGAATAAGATTTTTGAAAAATCTTTATGATTATATTATAATTGACTCTTCACCTTCTCTTGGTGATGAAACTCTTGGGGCTATGATTGCTTCAGACGAAATACTTGTGGTTACTACTCCAGATCATCCAACATTAAGCACGACCTTGAAAGCTCTTAAACTGGCAAGACAAAGAGGAACTCCAATTTCAGGAATCATTTTAAATAAAGTTCATAATAAAAATTTTGAGATTTCACCAGAGCATATAGAAACCACTCTTGAAATCCCAATAATGGCTGTAATTCCTCATGATATTAATTTTTTGAGAGCTTTATCAAACTTTAAGTCTTCAGTAGAATTCAATCCTCATTCTGAAGCTAGTGAAGAATACAAGAAACTAGCTGCAACCCTTATAGGAGAAAAGTATAAGCCAATCCAATTGAGACATTTTTTAAGATGGATGCATCCGAAAAAGCAGGACATAAACAGAACAATATTTTATGAAAGAGTTTTTGGTTAAATTTTATAATAAATTGTTTAGAAGATAAGAAATCAAATGATAAAAAGAATTGATAAAAAAGATAAGATAGAAATAAAAGTCTTTTCTGCTAAGGATTTTTGGCCAATAGGAGTAATTATTATATTATCTGTTATTTTATTGTACAACTTATACCAATATTTAAAACTTCCTTATGGCTCATTTTTCATTGTGCTTATTATAGGAACATTCCTTTTTCTCTCTTACATTATTCTAAATTTCTTCCTATCTAAAAGTATTGTTATTAACAAGAAAACAAAAAGATTAAGAATAAGGTTTTGGAATATAAATTTCTCAGAGATTAAACAAATACATCTAGGTAAAATAATCACGTTGGGAAATTCTTCCTTTGCTTTTCAAAACATTTTCTTTGAGTTAAATGATCGGATGATTGCATATCCAGGAAGATTTTCTCCTTCAATCAGAGGAGAAAGTGAGGAAATAATAAGAATTATTCAAAAAGAAATAAGAAAATAGAATATTTAGCTAGTCTATTTTCTATTTTTTAATTCAAAAGCCTTTTAAATTCTCTGAAGTTTGTTTTTTCATAATAGTTCAGCCCCATAGTACAGCGGTCAAGTATACGGCCCTTTGGAGTTTTTTAATAATGTAGAAAGGCCGGGACCCAGGTTCGAATCCTGGTGGGGCTATTCATTCCATTCATAGCCTTCTGTCCTCGCTTTGCTGTGGATGAGAATCTTGATTTGAATATCAAAATCTCATAGTGGGGCTATTTTATATTTATCAATAAAATTTATATATATGCTAATATTTAATTTGAGATGGTTGTTAAAAAGAAAGAAACCAAAAAGAAGGAAGTAAAAAAGAAAGAAGTCAAAAGCAAAGAAGTTCCTATTGGAGTAGTTTCCAATTACTTTGACCATGTGGGTGTTGCTGCAATTAAATTGAAAACTGGTTTGAAAAAAGGAGACAAGATAAAAGTTGTTGGAGGGAATGTTGATTTTGAGCAAACAGTTGAAAGCATGCAAATACAACACAAAGTTGTTTTAGAAGCAAAAAAAGGCGATGAAATAGGAATTAAGCTGAATGAAAAAGTAAGAAAAGGTTATAAAGTTTTTAAAAAGTAGTTAACTATCTTATTTTTATTCTTCTAAAGAGAAAGTACATAATTGTAGATAAAAAGAGCATTATTCCTAGAATTACAATCCAAGCAGTTGGGCTTTTTTCAAGAGGAAGTCTTACGTTCATTCCATAAAAACCTGTGACGAGTGTAAGAGGCATCATTATTGCCATAATCATGGTTAGAATTTTCATTGTTTCATTTAGTCTATTTGAGGTAATTGTTTGATAGGCGTTTCTCATACCATTTATTCTTCCAAGCATGCTTTTGAGAGATTCAGTTGTTTTGAAGGAATGGTCATAAATATCTCTGAAATATGGAAGAAGTTCATTATCAAGATAGTTGTCAGTGGGTTTTGTTAAATTGAGGCATAAATCTGTTAGAGATTCCATTACCTGTCTCATTTCAAGTATTGTAAGTTCTTTTTCAAAAAGTTCCCCAAGAACCTCTTTTTCAGGATTATTTATGAAATTTTTTTCCAGTTGTTTGAATTCTTCAAATATAATTCCTTTTATTTGCATGCATTTATCTATTTCTTTATCAAGAAGAGAATGGAAAACATATCCAACTCCTTTTTTCATCAGATGTTCAAGTTTTCTTTGATTATTTATAAGATAATCAAGATTATCATTTGTCTCAAGATGGGAAGTTATTAGGTAATTTTCTCCTAATATAAAAGAAAGATTGTAAGTTTTTATGTTAACTGCTTCTAGCCCTTTTATCCCATGGAAGATTATTGCAGTGTTATCTTCAAATTCTTCATATTTTGTTCTTGTTTGATTTGAAAGAATATCTTCTTCTGTTGTTGGGTGAATGTTAAAATTTTCCCGTATAAGTTTTATTTCCCCAACATTCGAGCAAGCAAGATCAATCCAATAATTTATTTTTTTATCTCTGCTTATTTCTTCTTGAGTTATCTCTTTTAATTTATTTTTTGAAAAGGAAAAAATTTTAATCATATAAAAATCATTTCTTTGGGTTATTTAAATATTTTTGATGAAAGAAACAACATATTTAATGCCTATATCTGCCACGTTTCTCAATTGCAATCATTCTTTCAAATATTTGTTTGGATTCTTTGTAATTTTTAGAATAAGTTTCCTTAAATTCTTCAAATAAATCTTTCCAATGTTCAAAATGCTTTGCTTCCAGGGCTTGTTTTAATAAGTGCAAATCAACTGCTTTATCTTCAACTTTTTTTGAGATATATCCTAATCCAAAGTCAATGAAGAAGATCCCTTCATTCTTTAGAATCATATTAGAGGTTGTTAAGTCCCCATGAATTATATCTTCCTTATGGAGTTTTGCAATTGATTCTCCAATTTTTTTCATTATTTGCTTTTGTTTTTCTAAAGGAAAATCATTTAGAGAGGTTGAAAGTTTTTCTCCACTGATAAAAGGCATAATTATCTTGTTATGTTCTTTAGATTTTTCAGGCAGGGGTGAATTAATGACTTGATTTGCCTTGATTAACAGTTTTGTCTCTGCTTTTGTCCTTTGTTTTATTATTTTTTTATCTAATTCAGGTATTCTGTAAGATTTGGATATTCTGTCTTTTATAATAAGATTCTTTTTTTCATCAAGAAAGATTTTGGCTTCTGCACCTTGCTGGATTAATTTCAAACTCATAGAATATTCAATTCACACAATGTTTTAAGGTTTTTCCTATTAACAGTATCTCCGAATGAGGTTTAGTATTTAATAGTTACTCCATAAAACTTAAAT
>CAYNWY010000004.1:0-20589 GCA_964401065.1 Candidatus Woesearchaeota archaeon | reverse complement strand
GATTTTGCATATTATCCACTTCGTCGGATACAAAATCAGGAGGATTTTGCATAATGAAAAACAATAAGGCTCTTTCAACTGTTATTGCTACTGTTTTGCTGATACTTCTTGTAACAGTTGCTACAGCAGTTGTATGGACATTTGTAAAGAACATTGTAAATAAAGATAAACTAGACAAAGAAAAATCCTGCTTTGATGTGGAATCTTCAGATAAAGTAACTCTAAATGGATATTACACTTGTTATAATCAAACATCTGGTGAAGTTCAATTCTCAATAAATATAGCAGATGTAGAGATAGATTCACTAGTAGTATCTATCCTTGTTGGAGGCAATTCAAGAAGTTTCACCTTGACAAATAATATCACGCATGATGCTGATTTAAAGCCCTATAAGGGAGCCTATAACGGAGATATAATCCTTCCTGTGAAAAATGCAGGAAAAACCTATGTTGGAAAAGGATTTGAAACACAATCCAAAGTTGATTGGATAAAAATAGCTCCTGTAATAGGAGATAAACAATGCGGTGAAAGCGATTCAACCTATCAAGTTGATTATTGTTCAAATCTTGAATACAATTAAAATTAATAAATCAGAGCATAAGAAAATATTATAGCTTAAATTTTCATACATCATAATAGAAAAAATGGAAAATTATGCTGGAAGAAAATATTATAAACTAAATTTTATTAAATATTGCATGGTGAAAAGAGGGAGATTAGAAAAAAACATATTTTTGAAAAATTCTAGAGGTCAGGTGTGGGTTGAAACAGTTATTTATCTTCTGATAGCATTCGTAATGATGGGCTTGGTTCTCTCTTTTATAAGACCAAAAATAGAAGAACTAAGAGATAAAACTATAATAGAACAATCCCTTGAAATAATAAAAGAAATTGATAATTCAATCGTGACTATAGGAAGCCCGGGAAATAGAAGGCTTATGGAAATAGGAATAAGAAAGGGCTCTTTCACTATTGACTCTGCAAATGATACAATAATCTTTAGAATGGACAGCAAATATGTGTACACAGAGCCGGGGAAGATAGTGTGGATAGGAAATATACAAGCACTCACAGAAGAAAGGGGGAGCATCAATGCAGTCAGTCTTGAAAGAGATTTCAGCAGTGAATATGATATTACCTATGATGGAGAACAAGCCCTTAAAACTTTGAGCAAGGCTCCAAATCCTTACAGATTACTTTTCACAAACAATGGAACATCAGGAAATAAAATAGCTATAGATTTTACCACACAATAACAAAATGGCAAAAGAAAGTTTAACATACATAAAGGATTATCCAAGACCAGAAATAAATTTTAATCCAGTAATTCCTCCTTTGAAAAGGATAAAAGATAAGACAAAAATTGACGTGAGATATTGCCTTATATCTCCTTATGCTTTTGTTCATATACACTGGGATCCAAAAATCTATGAAGTTGTTTATGAAATCGAAGAACCTATATTAACAGATATAGAAATGAAAAAGAAAGATGAAATAATAACAGCGATGAACAATATGATTGATTTTGAGACTGTTATTGAAAAGGAAAAAACAAAACTTCTGGAATATATTGATAAAAGGTTTAAACTTTTAGCAATAGAGCTTGGAATAGAAATCTCCTATGAGAGTTATAAGAAAATGTTTTATTATCTTTGCAGGGATTTTATGGGCTTCAATGAGACAGAACCTTTGCTAAGAGATTATTTTGTGGAAGATATAGAATGCAATGGCGGAGGTACTCCAGTATATATTGTCCACAGAGTTTATAGAAATCTGAAAACTAATCTTATCTTTAATGATTTAGACAGACTTCAAAGTTTTGTTGAAAAACTTGCACAGAGATCCGGAAAATATATTTCTTATGCAAAACCAATCCTTGATGGAACTCTCCCAGATGGTTCGAGAGTAAATGCAACTTACACAAAAGATATAACAAGTAAGGGTCCTACATTTTGCTTTAAAAAGGGGAAAGTTCAGCTTAGTGATGGGAGAATAAAAGAAGTAAAAGAATTATTTGAGGAATGCAAAAAAAATTATGGGTCTGTACTTGAAGATGGTAATGAAGTTGTAAGACTAACAAATGTCAACTGCCTGGGAGTTGATGAAGATAATCTTGAGCAGACAAATTCAAGAATGACATCAATAATAAAAGTCAAAACCCCAGAAAAGCTGGCAAAAATTAATTTTGAGGATGGGGGAGAGGTTGAGGTAACATTAAATCACAAATTTCATGTTGCTGGTGAATCTTTAGAATTGATTGAAGCTAAAGATATGAAAAAAGGAATGGTTGTCCCGATGCCTAAGAAAATAATTGCGAAAGGATATAAACAAAAAATAAATGTTTATCAGCTGATTAAAGATTTTTCTTATCACAAAAAAGTATGCCTTGTAAGCACACCGTGCATAAAAGAAATAATAACCAAAGAGATAAATTCTTATCCTGGAGAAAGATGCAGGGCAATGATGTCTGAGAATTATAAGGTTGGAAATTCATATTTTTATGAAGCAATAAACAGGGGCAGTTCTGTTTCTTTTTCTGTTATGGATCAAATATGCACAAAACAAGGATTTGATTTATCGGAGATGGAAAATATTTATATAAATGTTTATGGCGGGGGAACAAAAGGCAAGAGCAAGACAATAAAGATTCCAAAAGAAGTTAATGAAGATTTGGCTTATCTTGCAGGGGTTTTAATAAGCGATGGGCATATTGCACCAAATTCAATAGATTTTTCATGCTATGAAGAGGGAGTAAAAAACTCAGTAAAAGAGAAACTAATGAAATTGTTTGGAAAGTTTGAATCTTACTATGAAGGCAATAGGATATATTTGTGCAATTCATTTGCTCCTTATTTTTTTAACAAGGTATTTGGAATTCCTTCGGGAAAAAAGTTCAATATTGTGGAAATTCCTGAAATAATACTAAAATCAGAGGACAATGTTATTGCCTCATTTATAAGGGGATTATTTGATGGAGATGGCACAGCAAGTGCAGGATTAAGCTACAAAACATTTTCAAAAGACCTTGCAGAAGGATTGACTTATGCTCTTTCAAGACTGGGCATATCTTCTTATTTAAGAGGAAATGAAAAAGAATTCAGAGTCAATATTCCTTCCCCCTATTATGAAACTTATAGTAACAAGGTTGGTTTTGATTCATTAAATAAAAAGAATGTTCTAAAAAATCTTATTGAAAGACAGGCTGGAAATAACCAAAAAAAGTTCATAAGACATGACAGAATACCAGGATTTCCTATTCTCTCAATTATAAAAAGATTGGGAATTATAAATAAAGAAATTCTTAATAAATGCAAAGTAAGTCTCAACAGATTTTATTATACAACTTTCTCAAGAGAATTTGCAGAAAGATTAATACAGGAAATTGAAATGCATAAAGATGCCAATCTGGTCAGGGAAGAAATAGAATATATAAAATGGATGCTTAATTCCGAGCAGGAATTCATAAAAGTAGAAAAAATTGAAATTATAAACAATAATGAACCTGTTTACGATATAGAATTGGAACCATGCAAATTTTTCATTGCAGGAAATAAGCCAATGAATATGTTTGATACAATCAGAAAGTTCACTAAAACTCCCTGGACACCAATTCAATTAATTTCTTTTGGAACCTTAAGCCCAGAAATTCTTGCATATTTGTGGATACTCGTTCAATATAAAATGAATATCCTTATAACAGGAGGAACATCATCAGGAAAAACAACCCTATTGAATGCAATAGCATTTTTTATCCCTCCAGAAGCGAGAGTTGTTTCAATTGAAGATACTAGAGAATTGAATCTGCCTAGAGATAACTGGTTGCCTAGTGTTGTAAGAGGATCTACAGGAATAGGAACAACTGGAGAGATAAGCCTTTTTGATTTGCTTAGAAGTTCATTCAGACAAAACCCAGATTATGTGATTGTGGGTGAAGTTAGAGGTGCAGAAGCATCTGTTCTATTCCAGGGAATGGCTTCAGGGCACTCTTCCATAAGTACTATACACGCAGATTCTGTAGATACTCTAATAAAAAGACTGGAAACCCCTCCTATAGAGCTTTCTCCAACTCTTCTTAATGTTTTGGATTGCGTATGCATAATGACCCACGCAATTGTAAATAAGGAAGAGACAAGAAAATTAAAAGAAGTTGTTGAAATAATAAATGTAACCCTGGACGGAATTGCTCTTACAAATACTCCTTTCATGTGGAATCCACAGGAAAACGAATTTTATTCAAAGAAAAACAGTAAAATATTTGAAAAAATAAGAAAAAGATATGGTATGACTATTGAAGATTTAGATCTTGAATTTAAAAGGAGAGTTCAGATTTTATATAAACTGTATCAGGGCAAAGTTTTCAAATTTGAAGAGGTTCAGGAAATAGTAAATGAATATTACAAAAAACCACAAGAAATCTTGAATAAATTTGGTGTGGAATAATTATTTTTCTAAGAGACAATCAATTGCTACATCTAAAACTTTATTTAAATTTTTTGTTAAATCTAATTTATGAAATTGAGGGTCCCATTTTTCATTGCCGAGTACATCTGAGACAACAAATACTGAAGCTATCTTTACGCCCCTAAGTTTTGCTACTGCAAATAGAGCAGAAGCTTCCATTTCTACTGTTAAAATTCCTTCTTTCTTATAGTAAATAACTTCTTTTTTTGTCTTTCTATAGGGGGCATCAATTGTCCAAGTTGGCCCAATATTAAATTTTAGCCCAGATTTAATGAGAGATTTTTTTAATTTATTTGTTAATTCTTTATTAGGATAAGAATAAATCCCATCTGCAATGTAATGATGACTTGTTCCTTCATCTCTTAGTGCTTTGTTACATAAGAAAATACCATTATTAACTAATCCTCCAGCTGTTCCCATATTAATAAATTCCTTTCCTCCCATAGCAATTAATTCTTCGAGAAGTGTTGCTGCAAAGGGAGAACCTATGCCAAATGAATAAATAATTCCAATGTTTTTATACAATAAAAGAGGATCACCTGCAATTTTAATAATCTTATATTTACCCATAAATTTCCTCTTAAAGTGTCCTATTGTCTTTTTATCATAAGTAATAATTATCTTATGTGGAAAATTCTTTTTATCCCAATTTTTATATTTAACAAACTCATCTGGAGTAAACAATGCTTCAAAGAGGTGTTTTATTCCTTAACTTTGGAAAGACCATATATTATACTAGATTTTTTGATTTATAAATTTGCCTTGAACAATCAAAATATTTAATAAGACATTTTACGTTTTTCTTAAATGGGTATTGAGGTAAAAAAAGAGGGCGAATCTTCTGGAGGGATTTCTTTTATTAATCAATTGATAATGACCATAGAAGAATCAGAAAGAAGACTAGAAGAATCTTACAAAAAAGATAAACCTGAACAAGTAAAAGCAATTAAAGAATTTATATTAAAAATACAAAAAAAGATAGCGGAGGAATTAAAGTGAAAAACAGGAAATTTTTCAAAGATACAAAATCAGGAGGTTTTGCATAGTGAAAACAAGCATGGAAGATTTTGAAAAACTAAGGGAAGTAATTTCAAAGATAAGAAGGATATTTATGGAACTTAGTTCTCTTCAAACTTATCTAGATCAAGCAGAAGCAGGAGAAAAGAAGATGATATCCTCTCAAATTGTTCTTGTAAGAGAAGCACTTAGAAAAGCAAATGAGGAAATTCCATTCGCTCTTGAGAATATAAATCTAATAAGGAAGTTAGCTCCTGAGAAAGTAGTAGAAGAGGAAGATAAAGACGCCCCAAAACTAAAAGAAGTTATAAAAGAGACAGAAAAAGAACTTTCACTAAAGAAACCTAAACCTATAAGTGTAGCAGTAACTCCTTCAGGTAAAGTAAAAGGATATTCTTTGAAAGAATTAAAACCTAAAGGCTTAGAAAAATTAACATTAAAGAGAATGAAGAAAAAAAATGAAAAAGTTGAGATTCAAAAAGAAAAAAAACCAAACAATTATATAAAAATCGCTAATCAATTCTTCTCAAAAGCATCTGACAAGATGATAAGTGATAAAACTTTCCAAGAGTTGGAAAGAGATTTAATAAAAGCAAATATGCAATTCACCCCTAGAGGATATATATCAGTCATATTTTTAACAACGTTACTGGCTTTTTTTGCTGGAATCTTACTTGGAATATTCTTTTTATTCTTCAGGATAGGAGTTGAACTTCCTATAATAACAAAAGCCACTGGAGAATTGCTTTCTAGAATATGGATATCACTTCTTATTGTTATTCTAGCCCCCTTTTTGACATTCATTCTTATGTATACCTATCCTGGTCTTGAAAAAAGTTCAACTGAGAATAGAATAGAGGATGAATTGCCATTTGCTACAATACATATGTCTGCAATATCTGGTTCAATGATTGACCCGAGCAAGATATTTGACATTATAATTTCTACAAAGGAATATCCTTACATAGAAAAGGAATTCAAGAAATTAATAAATGAAATAAATCTCTATGGGTATGATTTAGTAAGTGCTTTAAGAAGTGCTGCTTACAGCAATCCAAGCAAAAAACTTTCAGAATTATTCAATGGACTTGCAACAACTATAAATTCTGGTGGAGATCTTCCAGAGTTCTTTGAGAAGAGGGCACAAACACTTTTATTTGAAAATCGTCTTGAACAAGAAAAGAAAACAAAGGCTGCAGAAACATTCATGGATATATACATAAGTTTGGTTATTGCAGCTCCTATGATTTTAATGATTTTGCTTATGATGATGAAAATAAGCGGATTGGGAATTTCAATGAGCACACAGATGATAACAATAATTATGGTTATCTCAGTCACAATGATAAATATTGTCTTTTTGGCATTCCTTCAATTAAAAAAATAAAAACAAAAAAATGGAAGTAAAGAAAATACACTATATGGGAATTGGGGCTGCACTCCTAATAATTGGATTATCTTTCTTATTTAAAGATACAAAGCTCTTCTTTCTTATAATAGGAATAGGTGTGCTTGCAGGAGTATTGCCTTTTGTAATCTCTCTAATAGCTGAAACAAGGGCTGAAACTGAAAAAGAAGAAATGTTCCTTGAATTCACAAGAAATCTCGTAGAGAGTGTAAAAACAGGAACTCCGATAAGTAAAAGCATAATAAATCTTAGAGATAAAGCATATGGTGTATTAGGACCTAACATAAAGAAGCTTGCAAATCAAATTTCCCTTGGAATACCATTAAATATGGCACTTGAAGTTTTTTCAAAAGATGTTAACAACAAGACAGTATCTAGAACAATCATTCTTATAGGACAGGCAGAAAGGGCTGGAGGAGATATAGGAGAAATTCTCGAGGCAGTTGCAGAAGCAGTAAGCATATCTGACAAGCTTAAAAAAGAGAGGAAAGCAGCAATATCCACCTTGGTTGTTCAGGGATATATAATTTTCTTTGTATTCATGATAATAATATTGATTATGCAATTTCAAATTCTTCCTATGGTATCAGGAATTGCTGAATTGGGATCCATAGGAAGCGGAACTTTTGCAGAAGTTGGAGCAACAGGGGGAGAAGCTATTCAACAGGAAGAAATGTCAAATTCTTTCTTGTATCTTCTTCTAATCCAAGGTTTTTTCACAGGACTTACTATAGGAAAATTAGGAGAGGGTGGACTTAAGGCAGGAGTAAAACATTCTTTCGCTTTAATGCTAATCTCTTTCGTAGTTTCTGCTGGTGCAAATATAGTTTTAGGATAAGAAGATATTTAAATAATATTTATTTTAATTAATTATGAATTTCAAATTTACTGGATTGAAAACAATTATATCTCTAATTTTAGGATTAGTTGGTGGATATTTATTTAAGTATAAATGTTTTGGTGATTGTCCAAACGCTCTTCTTAAAACAATTATATATCACATTCTAGGATTTGCAGTGGTTTTTATTATTGTATATATTCTTTGGAGTTTAGTTCAGAAGAAAAGATAAATCTTATATAATATATGAAAAATTAATAATGAAATCTTCTTTCATTACACTGTCTTTTTAAATTTAAATTACAAAAAAGAAAGATTTATATATAAGTATAACTGTTATACTTTATGGAAAATAAATGTATTAAAAATGTAGATGAAGAGACTTGGAAAGACTTCAAAACTTTAGCACTAAAAAATAATATGAAAATGTCAATCTTATTAAAAATAATGGTTAATGAATTTGAAAAAAATTCAAAGGATTTATGGAAAGAGATACTATCAAGAAAAAAGTCATTAACTAATGAAGAAGCAGATGATATTGAGAATATTGTTAAAAACATGAGAAAGGAAAGAGGGTTTAGACATGAGTCTAGTTTTTGATACTTCTATATTGATAGCTATTGAAAGAGGAGATAAAGAAACAATAAACAGACTTGAAGATTTATATAAATCTTATCAATCTTCACCTCAATTAACCTTTATCTCTTTTTTTGAATATTTAATGGGTCTAAAGATTAGAAAGAATAAATCTCTTCAAACCAATTTAATATTTTTAAAAAAATTTAATGTTCTTCATACTACAATTTTATCTGCAGAAATTCTTTCTGACTTAAAAATTAAATATGATAAAAAAGGCATATCTTTGTCATTAGCAGATTTATTATCTGCTTCAATTGTGATTGATAATAGTCTTATTCTTGTAACTAAAGACAAAGACTTTGAAAAAATAGAAGAATTAAAAAAGATTATTTTGTAATATTTACACTGATTTTACCCTTATTGGGTTTAATCTCTGGTCTTTTTGAAAGCATTTTTGCAAGTTTTGGATTCCAGATATAACCAACTGTTCCATTTCTATCAAAGGCTATTTTGTTTATACTCTCCAAATAATCCAAAACAATTAAGTATGTCTGCCACATTACTTTTCTTGGAAGTTTCTTCCATATTTCTGTTCTATTAAATTCTCCGCTATATTCTTCAATTGTTCTCTCTATCATAAGAACTGTTCCAAGAGTTGGGCTTCTAGCTATTGAATTAATTATTGTGTTTTTCATTATAGATTATATATCAATTGATATATAAATCCTTCTCTTATTAATATAAATTAATCATTCAAAGAAAGGTTTTAAATAGTATTGGTTCATAAATGAAACATATGGTTCAAAATAGAAACAACCTGGAATTGGAAATAATATTGGTTTTATTAAGAAATAAAACTCACCTAAGAGAAATAGCTAGAATTCTTAAGGAATCTCATTCTACAATTTTAAGAAAGATTAATGAATTGGTTGAAGAGAATATTTTAGATTATAAAAAAGAAGGCAAGAATAAAATATTCTTTATTAAAAATAATCTAAAAGCTAAAAACTATATTTATTCTGCAGAGATTCATAGGTTAAATAAAATATTAAAGAAACATTCAAAATTATCTATAATATTTGAAGATATTAAGAAAAATTTCCCAAAAGGAATGATAATCTTATTTGGAAGTTATGCAAAAGGAAACCCCAAGGAAGAGAGTGACATTGATATTTATGTTGAAACAACAGATAACAAAATCAAAAATAAATTAAAAGAATTAAATTCAAAATTAAGCATAAAACTAGGGAAATTTGATACTAACTCTTTATTAATTAAGGAAATTATAAAGAATCATATAATCATAAGGGGCATGGAGGATTTTTATGAAAGAATTAACTTTTTTAAGGAAGCTTAAAAAGAAGAGAATCATTGAATTAGTTGAGCCTTCTGAAGAGATGAAATCATCTTATATAATCAAAGCAGAAAACTGCCTTAAATCTGCAAAGATATTATACCAAAGTCAGCTTTATGAAAATTCGACATCCGAAGCCTATTACTGCATGTACAATTCATTATTATCCTTATTATTCAAGATTGGGATTAAATCAGAAAATCATTCTGCTTCAATAATTCTATTTGAGAAACTTTTTGATAAGCTTGATTTAGTAAAGATAGTTTCTTGGGCTAAAGGAGAAAGAATTGACAAGCAATATTACGTAGAAACTCAACAAATAATTAAAGTAACGAAAGAATCTTGCAATGAAATTATATTAAAAGCTGAAGATTTTTTAATTAAGATGAAACTTTTGATAAATGAAGTAGGAAATGAAAAAATAAATTCTGTTAGAGAAGATTTTAACAAGCTATTGGGGTAAGTTAAACCTTGGGTAATGTATCCCCACAATTAATTAATTTTTGAGATTCATCTATTTAAAAAATAATCTAAAATAGAATAACCCAAAATATCAAAATCTTCAATTAATTGTTTTTTATCCTTCACAATATCTAAACTCTCTCGTCTTGATTCTTCGGGGTTTATTGTATAATAAGCTCTAAATCTGTTATCATTCATACCTGTTTGAGAATGTACTTTAATTTCCCAAATAAAATTAGCAATTGCAGTTTTGTCCAGAATATAACTTAATCCTGCAACTGCACTTGTACTTTTGCATCTAAAACATATGTATGGTTTATCTTTTCCATGACCTTCACAAGAACTAAAAGTAACATAACCATTGTTTGTTAATACTTGACATAATCTTCTAATTGGTTCATCACCCACAGAAATAGTAAGTGGTAAATTTATATATTGGTTCCAAATTGGTTCAACTCCTTTCTTAAGCTCTGCTCTTTCAGCTTCGTTTAATTTATGGGGAACTGCAAAATTTGGTCCAAATTTGTCTAATAATCCTTCGATATTAATTTAATTGCATAAATATACTAATTTTTAAATCTTCGCCCTATTTAAATCTCCTAACCAAAAAATCTTAGAATTATCCTTCATCAAATATTTCTTTTGCAAGAGCATAAACACTCTTGGAAGATTTTAAGATATAGGAATGTGCTTTAACTCTTTTCTTTAAAGGAACATCAACTGTTTTTGTTTCTACTACGACAACACTCTTTGCATCTGGTCCTTTCTTTATCACATTATGCACAATTATTTTTTCAGCAGAGAGCAATTCATCTATAGAACCGTCGTTTATGTCTGAAACAACTCCCTTTATTATTTTCTCATTAGAAGAAGTAAATCCCTTTTCATAAAACTTAAATCCTTGCTTCTTTAATATATTCACAATCTTTCTTGCAATTGGATCGTATATTTTTAATTTTCCCTGGGAATAAATGTATTGCTTTTTAGCACTTTCATCTTCATGAAAATCCAAGACTAAAAGTGGAGGATAATTTTCTGAATGTTGGATAATATAAGAACAAATTTCTTCAGATTCTCTATTAATTGGCTTGCTTGCTTCTGCTTTTCCTGTTTTTTCATCTATTAAAAGATGCTCTGAAGCACTTACAGTTGGAATTTCTAATTTATTCTTGAACTTAGGATCTCTCTTCAATGTTGGATAACGCCAATCTCTTCTGTATCCTGAAGGATTGCAAAGTGGCAAGAGGACAATTGGAATTCTCTTTGCTAATTTATTGAGATATCTTATGTTTTTTGCAATTGCATTTGGACCAGCAGGCTCTTCTCCATGTATTCCTGCTATGAGCCAGAGAGCATCGCCCTTAAGTCTTGTTCTAAATGCAATTATTGGAAGAGATTTTCTTTTATTTTCTTTTAAATCAACCCTCTGACAATATAAAGTTTCTTTAATCCAGCGAGAATCTTTAAGCCTGGAAAGCTTTCTGTAAACCTCTGTTATAGGCATTCTCCCATCTTTTTTATAGGTGGTCACATTTGGTATATTAATCTCTGCCATCTTAAAAAAATAAATTTAGATACTTTTAGATAGAAAAAAACATTAATAAATGTTTTTAATGATTAGCAAGAAATAGATTTATTAATTTTTCTATATAACTTTTTTTCCACTATATTTTCTTCTCACGCAGTTCCTGTCGCAACTGTACTATGATTTGACACTGGTGCTGTTGCCATTTTTGAAAAAGATGCAAGCCTATAAGTAAGTGCCCCTGTGCAGTATTGTTCCATAGACCCAGATACCATATCTTTTCCAAGAGTATAATTTTCAAATTTACATGTCATCGACTCTTCACTACCTTCTATTGTTGCTGTCCATTTTACAACGCATTTTTCACCTTCAAGCCCAATAATCTCAATTACCATTCCACCCAATTCACTTCCCTGGTTGTCACCTCCCTGACTGATTTTGGCTGGTTGGCATATTTTGAATGCATTCTCCCAGCATTCAGTATCTCCTCCGCAGTCAATAATCTCTGTTTCTTTTCCACCAAATAATCTACTAAACCAATTTATGAATTTCTTCCATGCTCCTTCACTTACACACTTACTATCAATACAAAGATTACTCTTACACTCAAAATTATTCTCACAGTTTTCATTTGCCCCAAACTGACTGGTTAATATAGTATCTATAGAGCAATATGCTCCTTTAACTCTAACTCCTATAGGTAAACATTTATCTCCATATATGCATCCGGACTTGCATTCTTCTGATGTTAAATTAGTTATTTCACATTTTTCTTTGCATTTATTATCTGGACATAGCATCTTGCCTACTTCACATTTTTCTTCTGTTTTACATTCTAAAGTATATCCTTCACTATCACATTTGCAATTTTCAGGACAAATTATTGGTTTGCTGTTTATAACGAATACGCCTGTTCTTGAGGCAAAATCATATTCTAAAAAGCTTATACTAATGTCATAAATATTTTTAGCTTCTCCTGCCTTTAGAGTTAAAATATTACTTCCCATTTCTTCAGGATTTACAACTTCTAATTGAGCCATTGGACCTACTCCAGGACATTTTATTATTTCAACAGGAGTTGTTGTTGTGGGTGTTGCTTCTATAGCATAACCAGCTAATTTTTGTTTAACTTCCTCTACATTAGTTACAGATGGTTCGCATGAAGGAGTTAACAAATCTCTAAATGATAATTTAATTCCTTTATAGTCTATAATCTTAACAGCTTGCCCCACTTGCAGTTTAAATTGTTCATTTAATTTTGCTTCAATTCCTTCTATACCTTTGCAATCTTGCTCACATCCATAAGAACATTTTGCTGGGGAAACTTCACATTTTTCTCCTGCTTGACATGTTTCAGCTGTTGTCTCACAAACCTGCCATTCTCCTGATTCACAAATTCCATTGCCACAAACTGGTCTCATTATTATTTCAGAACAAGTAGAACAAACACAATATCCATTACTATCAACATAGCATTTTGACAAGCTTCCATCAGAACATTGTGAAGATTGACAGCTGTCTGTTTTTTCAGAACAATCAAATTCTGCATATTCATTATTTCCGTCTAACACAGTATAAACATATCCTCCACAAGTGCTTTTCCAAGTCATCTTCTCTCCTTTAGCTCCTTTTACATCCATAACACAAGTTTCATTTCCTGAACAATAAAATTTATCATTGTATTCAGAAAGATAACATTTTTGTAATGTTTTAGAATCTTTAAAAACACATTTTACTTGCTCTGAAATTGTTTCTGTACTTTGACAAGTTCCAATTGCTGTACAATTAGAATCACAGCCCTTGAATAAGAATGTATAACCCTGTTGACAAGTTATTCCCGCACACATATTCTCTCCCTTACAACAAGCATTTCCTTTCTGAACACATCCAGGAGTTGTAGTTGTTTCTATTACACAAGCTCCATTTTCACATTTCTCACATCCATATGTAAAAATTACTCCTACTCTATTATCTTTACAACCATATTCTACAACAGTATTTCCTGCACAACTATCTACTTCACAATTGGTACCAGAACAGGCTTTTCCTTGTGTATAATAATCTGAACCATCAGAATCTGTACATGTTGTGGGTGTTGTTGGTGTAAGCTGGGATGCTTCTTTACATACTCCATTTTCACACCCATATGTGCAAGGAGCACAGTTATTTCCAAATTTATTAGTGCAGTATGAATCAATTATTCCAGGATTATTACAATAAGTTATACTTTCTTGTGTACATGCTTGCAGACCATTACAATATTTTTTAGATGTTGAAACACCACAATCTTCGTTTTTATAGCAATTTATTTTTTGACATTGCCCGTCTTTACAACCCAGATATCCAATATTTATACAATTTACACATTCATCTACAACAGAACATTCTGACTGAGGTGTTCCTGGGTTTGAGCATTGAGCTAATTTTTGACAAGCAGAAGAGTTATCACACCAGTATAATGAGGAGTAAGGCAGATTTATCGGACAGTCTTTAGAACTATAGCATTTTATTGTTTGATTTTCTTGTGGTTGAATATTTACTGTTTGATTTTCTTGTAAAGTATTTGTTGTCTCATTCTCTTCTTGTGCAAAAACAAAAGATAGAGAGATAAATAAGAATAAGATTACAATTAAAAAAATGACATACCCTCCCTCCTTTTTCATAATTATATTACAGATAACTTATATTTAAGGTTTTATTATATGTTGAAGAATTTAGAATAATAAGGTTTTTAAATAATATTTAGTTATAATTATTATGAACAAGGTGTTAAAAGAGTTTAAGGAATTTCTAAAAGAGTATAAGGTGGTTGGATTGGCAATTGCACTAGTAATTGGTTTGGCTTCAGTAGCTCTTATCAATTCTGTAGTAAATAATCTTATCATGCCAATAATTACTCCTTTTATTCCTGGAGGAGCTTGGCAAAGTGCAGTACTTAGGCTTGGACCAATTGTTATAGGATGGGGCGCTTTGTTGGGAGCAATTATTAACTTTGTTATAATTGCATTTGTGGTTTTCTTAGTTGCAAAGTATGCTTTGAAGGAAGAAAAAGTAACTAAGAAATAAAGTTTTATTCTTTTATTTTTTATTTAATCTATGTATTTTGAAATGTAGTAATTTATGGGTTTTGGTTAAAAATAGAAAAAATCCAATAAAGGCTAACTTTTTAAAATCCAGACATTTTTAATTAAAAGAGGTGAACATGATATTTACTAACTTAGCATTATTCTTATTTTTCTTATTTATACTTGTAAATTGCGCGGGGTATGCAATTAAATACTCTTCGAGGCTTGCAAGAGCTCTTCATCTTCCAGAATTCCTGGTCAGTTTCTTTATCATTGCTATAATCTCTGTTCTCCCAGAAGCTATTATCTCCATTATATCTGCTTTGAAGGGGGAACCACAATTGGGTCTTGGAACTTTATTAGGTTCTAATGTAGCTGATCTGACTTTAGTTTTTGGAGTGGTTGCCTTATTTTCTTCAGGAGGAATAAAAGTCAAAAGCAAGATATTAAATGACAAGTTTTTCTATCTCATATTTCTTTTATTTCCTCTTCTCTTAGGATTTGATGGTAGATTATCAAGAATAGATGGTTCAATACTTATATTAGTTGGTTCATTATTCCTTGCGAGAATATATTCAGAAAGTAAAAGATTCCATAAAAAATTCAATCACCCAAAAGAAGGACCTCTTCTAAAGAATCTCTTTCTTTTAATATTGAGTCTAGCAATTATTCTAGCAAGTGCATTCCTTACTGTAAAGTTTGCAGTAAACTTTGCAAACGATGCAAGAGTTCCCGCAATATTGGTTGGAATAGCTATTTTAGCCTTAGGGACCTGCCTTCCTGAATTAATCTTCTCGATTAGAGCTGTTAGAAAAAATCACGATGAACTCGCATTAGGAGATATACTTGGAACAGTTGTTACAGATGCGACTATAATTCTTGGTTTAGTCGCTCTTATCTCTCCTTTTAGTTATAATCCAGCTAGCATATATGTAACAGGAGGTGCAATGTTCTTAGCAGGAATATTTGTAATTATATTTATGAAATCTGATAGGGATTTAAGCAAATCAGAAGGTTTGTTTTTAATCTTCTTTTATATCCTGTTTATATTAATAGAATTCTTAGTAAATCACATCCTTAGACTTTCATAAAATTAATTTACTCTTAGATTTATTATATTAAATTTAAGCCTTTCTCTTCTTTTTCATACAAACCTTGCATGGTCTGAATTTCCTTCTTTTAAAACTTCCTTCAAAATTGCTAGTTAATTTATATTTTCCTTTTATTAATTTTCCAAGTCTGCAGTTTCTTTTGTGATATACCATAGTTTCAGTTGAAGCAACAAAATTATATCTTGGGGTAGACATAGTATCTCTATGTCCTCCTAAAGGAACATAAACTTTGCTGACAACTGGCTTTTCAACAACCACTTCTTTATGAACTGGAACTTCTTTTTCAACTGGTCTGTCAACAAATACTTTTTTCTCAACAGGTTTCTCAATGAAAACTTTCTTTTCAACTGGCCTATCAACGATTTTTATAGTTGTCTGTTCAACTTCCCTCAAAACTTTTGACTCTAATAAGAAAAATAAAATAGAAGCATAAACTACTACAAGAACCAATACTAAAATTAAAGAATCAACCAGGTTCAAATCCAGAGTTGTTATCAAAACCGCTGCCAAGATAGCAAAACCAACTCCTACAAGAAAAGCTAAAAATATATTGCTCGAATTCCACAATTTTGTCTCTGTTATCTTTGGCTCGAGTTTTTCTACTCTAATGTTTTCGTTCATACTGTTTTTAGTGTCTTCTTCCATGGTATTGTATAAGTTATTCTAATTTTTAAATCTTAACTTAATTCAAATGAGAAATAACTTCTTCTTCTATAATCACAACATCCTTTATGCTCCTTACATATTTATATTCTACAATTATTCCTTTTTTACTAAACTTATGCTTTTTATCTATCTCAATTTTCAAACTTTCAATTCTATTCTCTCCTAAAATAATCTCATTTACTTTTCCAAGATAATTCCCAGATTCTGTATAAACTTTTTTATCGATTAATCCAAAAATACTATTTTCAGGGTATTTTTTATGCTTGCTCCAAAGAAAATTTATGGATTCCTTTAGTCCCGATAAGATATTTATCCCGGAGGCTGGTGCTTTTAAGTGCATAGCTTTTTTGCTTTTAATATTATCTGTGGATTTTGGCTTAATTTCTAAATATACCTCTCCCCCAATCAGTTTAATATTTTCAAAAGGTCTTGGTTTTGCTTCTAAAGGAACTCTTTTGAATTTTACTTCTTTTAATCTATTTCTTTTTATGTATCTTGTGCCAATTAAAACCAAAATAATTAAAATAATGATAAGGTAATTGGCCTTTAGAAATCCTATTATTTTTTGGATATTTGATGTCGGTTCTTTTATTTCTATTCCTTGACCTTTAACTTCAAACTCTTGTTCTGCAAATGCTCTCTGTAAATTTCCATAGAGAATGTCCCCTCTTAAAATGTATTTTCCATTTTTTAGTTTTATTTCATTTATCTCTTTTTCATAAGTTAAATTCCCCATTATTGCTCGTGTTTCTATCTGGCTGAAAATTTCTGTTTTGTTATCATCAATAATTGAGTATTTTATTTGAACATCTATCTTTTCCATACCCTTTGTTTCTGTTAAATTGATACCAAACTTTAATGTTTCATTTTGGGTTATTTCTACTTTATTTAATCCCACCAAAACATCAAATAATGCATCTGAACATTCTCTTGTTTCTATTGGCTTTCCTTCTGTTCCCGTACAATTTCCAATATTCTTACATTCTCTTTCTTGTATTCCATCTGAACAAATGCTCCAGGCAGTGCAATCCCAAATATAAGTACACTTTTCAATCACTGTTCTTGTTCCTCCTCCTGACGGAGGGGTTACAGGAGGAGCTACAGAAGAAGTTATATCAAAAGTATCTATAACTGATGCTATATTGCCTTGTGAATTATTAGCATAAAATATAACAGTGTATTGCCCAACTAAATTTGCAGTATAATATTTGTAATCATTGTTAGATAATGCAATCTTTTCAACAATTCCATCTGGACGTGTAATATTTGCCCAAACTGATTGAGAATTTAATGCAGATATTGATAAGCTTATTATTGAACCCTGCACTGCAGATTGTGGATAAATTGAATAAGAAGTTATGCTTACTGCTCTATAATAAGGGGTGTTATTAAAAAAGCCAATATTTGAAGTATAATTATCACTTTTAGCATTTTTAGTTGTTCCTTGGGGTTCTGATAAAGAAAGAACTTCATCATAATTTCCTGATGAAGAGTTTGATGTTGCTAAGCCCATTCCAAATCTTCCTACAGAATAATTTGAGGAATTTGCAGTTAATCCGGATACTGATTGAATTATAAAAAGCATGCTAATGAAACATACAGTTATTATTAGAACATTTATCTTTTTCATCTGAGTACATATTTTTATTCTTATTACAAAAATTTATTTTTGGTTAATAGCAATTTATCTTTATATCTTCGCCCAAGCTGTTGTATCGTAATACATTAATTTATTTTTCATATTAAATTTACCAATTCATACAATTTATTTAAATATAAATTCCCCATATCATCAAACCATAACCAATTTCCTACCTCTTTTTTCATTTTAACAATTACTATAGGTTAATATTCCTCCTGTAAAGTTCATGAAACAAGTCATTGATGTAGAGTTTAACATACTGTAGTTTCCTGTTATTCCAGATTTCCCATTAACTCCAAATCCACTTGTTGCATTTATTGTTCCATTTGCTTTTTTCATATTAAATTAGATAAATATATCACTCCTTTTATATATAAATTTCCTAAATCATCTAACCACATAAAATCAAAGAATTTCCATACAATATTTGCTGTTGGTGGGGGCGAGTTTGTATTTTCATATAATTTCCCTGCTATTGCTAAATTTCCATCATCTGTTATTTTGAATATTGTATGCTTTGAATTGTTTAATATCTTAAACTCTGGAATCCAAGAGTAATTCCAATCTGGTTGAGATTCAAGAGCAATAACCATCTTCATTGATTCTGTTAAATTAACAACTGCATTATAATCTACAAATCCATTCTTTGTTATTGTCAAATTGTATATTCCTGCTTCTAATATTGAAGCATATAAATAAGGTGCAACTGTCTGTGAAAAATTATAATAAATCCTATAAAACATTGGGACTAATTTTATATAACCATTTGAATTTGTTTGCCCTGTATAAGTTCCATAACTATTTGATAAAGTTACATTTGAATCATTGATTGTAGTTCCATTTGTTTGAATCACTGTAAAATCCAAATCACCATAAAATGTAAAATTCATCCAGGAATTACACCATAAATTCAATGCTGGACGACTATTATAATAAATAATTAACCTTTTATTTGGTCTGTTTGAAACTGTATTAATCATATTATAATTTCTTGTATAATTTCCACATGCTGCTATGTTTCCAGGATAAGCAACTATGTCAGCATTATTTCCTCCATATGTAGTTTTCCCATAATTATTAAATGTATCATTTATAAAATAAGAAGTTGTGTTTTGCACTTCTCCACCAGTAGGAACAACATAATCATACAAACCATTCCAAATAGAATTATTAGCTGAATAAGCATATCCATCTACCCAATAGGAAGAGAAATGATGAGATGATGTTGTAAGAGGATTAAAAATCAATTTATTATATCCTTCATAATTTGTCAAAACATTTGTTGTTATAAAAACATTACTCAAATAAGGAACCATGTCGTCTATTACCCAAGTATTTACTGGAATTACAGTCACTGAACTATCATAATATTTTCCTGTTGAAGTAAGCCAATAATAATTACCCCCAATAGTCTCTAAATAATGTTGAGAACCTTTCTCAAAAATCAAATTAGGGTTTGCATTATAAGACATAATTTGTGTAAGGGTCTTTGTTGAAAGGTTTAAACTACCTGTTCCAGTTATTATGCCTATAAAAGCTAAACCACCATACATTGTATTTGAATATAAACCCGAATACCCAGAACTATTTAAAGCATTTATTAAATCAGTCCAGGTCTGTGTTCCTGTTGTATTTATATTTATTTCTAACATTCCTTGTGTAACATTAAATCCTCCAGCAGATAAATTATTTCTATAAGATAAAGGAATTGCTATTTCTGTATGCTTTTCATAATTCCCATTATCTCCATGATTTAATGTATCATTAGTTATATTTGAATAATCTACTGCACCCGAACACCTTAATTCTGAATTATAATAACCCCCTGGATTTCCATACCTTGCAATCCAATAAACTCCAGATAAAGATTCATTGTTATTAAAACTCGCAGGTAAATATCCCTCCCCTCCCCAATCTTTAAATGAACGATTCATTGAAAATCTGCAATGAACTCCCTTATATCCAGTTGACATAGGATAACTTGCACACATTGTCTTAAAATTACTAATATTAATCCATTTATGAGTTGAATTTGTTGTTATATTAAATTCCTCACTTGCAGGTGCCATATTCTCCCCATTATATCCATATCCCCCAATAAAGCATTGAAAATAATAATTTGTATTATCAAACAATTCTGTTGAAGCTGTCCCATTACTTACTATTAATTTAATATTAAATACAGGACGAGTTGTGTTTGCATAAACATTTATTGTTGCACTCACAAAGCTAATCAAAAACAATCCTAAAAGTATTATTAATAAAAGTCTTTTCATAATTTCTCCCAGACTAATGTTCCATTTCCATCTTCATACATATTCCAGTGCGAAGTTGTTAATGTTCCATTAGAAATTATTAAATGATTTTCTGTTGTTATATTATAACTACCCATATTCAAATTATCATTTGCTCCTGTGTATGGAACATAAGATGTATTAGTTGCATTCCAATCAGAAGCT
>CAYNWY010000003.1:14381-25076 GCA_964401065.1 Candidatus Woesearchaeota archaeon | reverse complement strand
GAATGAGCATTTTTCCTCGTATTTCTCATTCTTAAGAGAGAGAAAAGAGAGAGACTTGAAAATGAATAAAAAACACTATTTAAATCTGTTTATGAAAAATTTTTAAGAAAAATGAAGAGATGTTAAGTTTGATTATTGACTTAACACAACCAAATGGTTTATAAACCCTCTTTAATGATAATTTTAAGGTGAATAACTCTCAGAGTTAATCTATTGTCGAAAGATAAGCCGATGTAAACAATATAAAATTAGTAAAAAATGGAAAATCCAGTATATGAATTAAATGCTCAGGAATACAATCTAAAATTAGCTGAAGCCTTGAAAAAGGTTCCTGAATTTCAAGAGCCAGAATGGGCAAAGTTTGTAAAATCAGGTTCTGGAAAAGAAAGACCAATTGATGATGAGAATTTCTGGCATAAGAGAGCTGCTTCTGTCTTGAGAAATATATACAAAACGGGGTCTGTTGGAGTCCAGAGATTAAGAACAAAATACGGCTCAAAAAAGAATAGGGGATTCAAACCAGAAGCATTCAAAAAGGGTTCTGGAAAAATAATAAGAGTTATATTGCAGCAATCAGACAAAGCAGGTTTCACAGAAATTCAAAAACCAGTTAGAGGTGTAAAAAGCAAAAAACCTGGAAGAATATTAATTGATAAGGGAAAGAAATTCCTGGAGGAAGTGAAATGATAGAATATTTTTTAAAAGATGAAAATGGAAATCCAGTCAAACGTAGTGATATTACAAAAATTCGTGAATTAGACAAGATATTTCTTGAAAGAAACAATTCAATTGAAAAGAATAATTCAAGAGAATTTCCAGTAAATGGAGGTAGGGTTTGCATTTTCTATAGAGATAAAGGATACTCAAGGGTTATTATTTCAGAACATGAGGCAGATACAAAAAGGGAATTCGAATCAAGAACTAATTTAAAATTAGAGGAATTAAAATGCCAATAAAAAACAAACAAAAAAAGGAAAAACTTGCAGTTTATGGGAGAAGAACAAAGTGGGCTCCAGTCTGGGCAGTTATTAAGAAATATGGAATGGGGAAAAGAGTTCATCCTTCAATCATGACTAAACAAAAACGTTCTTGGAGAAGAACTAAACTTCATGTTAAACCATACAAAAGGAGGAAGTCACACTTCGGATAAAATGGTAGCAAACAGTAAATATAAAGTCTACAGCAGTGAAAGAGAAGATCATTCAGAATTAGCTAAAATGAAGCATAATTTAGGCTTAACTAACATTAAACATAATTCATTTGATATAAAGATTATAAATAAAAGTGAAAAACCTGATTTTGATGGATTAGATTTAAGAGAATATGGTTGGAAAAGGACTTATGCTCTTACTCCTCAGCAGAAAAAAGCTCTTGAAAAGAATCCTAATTATGTAGATTTTAAAGAGATTATGAAATATGAAGGTCCTCAAGGGAGTGCAGTTTTAGATTTAAATTATAAGACAGATGACCACAATATAGAAATAACTTATATAGATGATCCAGAAAGTAAGCCTAAAACCATTGAAATCTTAAAATCAATGTTTGAGCGAGAATTAGGATGTTCTTTGAGTGATAAAGTAAAGAAAAGAAAGTCTTCAGATTTAATAAATAAATTAGAATCAAATTAAAATGGCAGAGAAAAAAGCAAAAACAGGCAACACTGAAATTGAGAGAGAATACATTATCCCTCTTAGAGAAAAAAGCAGAGTTGTTCCAAGATACAAAAAAACTCCCAAAGCAATAAAGACAATAAAGGAATTTCTAGCTAAACATATGAAAGTCGAAAATAGAGATTTAAATAAAATAAAAATTGATAAAGATTTGAATCAATTCCTCTGGGCTAAGGGAATAAGAAAGCATCCACACAAGATAAAAGTTAAAGCTACAAAAGAGGGAGAAAATGTGATAGTTAAACTCGTTGACTATCCTAATAACTTGAAATTCAAGAAACTAAGAGAAGAAAAAATAGGAAAACAAGCACTTGAAGCTCTGGATAATAAAAAAACAATGATGCAAAAAGCCAAAGAGAGTTTGCAAAAAACAGATGCTAAGAAGGTAGAAGAAGAAAAAATTGAAGATAAGGATAAAGATGGATTAAAGGATAAAGAAGAAGCAGCTGAAAAGACAAAGGCGAGTGCTGAGGCTACACAGCAATTTGAAAAAACTCAGGCTAAACAAGCTAAACACCAGACTGAAAAGCCAGCAAAAGCAAGCAAACCAATTAGAGTGGCTCTTCAGAAATAGAATTATAGTTAATGTGCAGAATTTCTAAATATTGCTTGACTATTAATGAACGCTGTATCATAATAATCTAACTGTTACGGATAATCATTATCTTTAACAAATAATTATATAAAAAGGAATTTATTATTTATAAAATGCTAACTGAATTGCTCAGTGAAATTAAATCTCAAAAAAATGACGTGAATGCAAAAAATCTTCAGAGATTTTTCAAAACTAAAAAAGGAGAATATGGTGAGGGAGATGTATTTATTGGGATAAAAATGCCCATAGTAAGAGGTATTGTTAAAAAATATTGGAAATATACACCTCTAAAAGACATTCAAGAACTGCTTAACAGCAAATTTCACGAGGAAAGAATGATAGGAATCTTAATTCTTGTTCAAGCTTACAAAAAATCAAAAAAAGATAAATTAAAACAAAGGGAAATATTTGAGTTCTATCTAAAAAATACTTCAAGGATAAATAATTGGGATTTAGTGGATTTAAGTGCTCCTAATATTGTAGGAGATTTCTCAGGTATAGAAGGAACAGAAATCCTAAAGTTCCTGGCAAAGTCAAATAACATCTGGGAAAGAAGAATTGCAATTTTAGCTACAGGTGCTTTTATAAGAAAAAGAATATTTGGAGAAACCCTTGCTATAGCAGATATGCTCCTAAAAGATGAACATGATTTAATTCATAAAGCAGTTGGGTGGATGTTAAGAGAAGTTGGTAAAAGAAATAAAGAAGTTTTAGAGATATTCCTAAAAGAAAGATACAAAGAGATGCCAAGGACTATGCTAAGATATTCTATTGAAAAATTCCCTGAAGAAAAAAGGAGGGCTTATTTGAAGGGAAATATATAATTAATCTTTTAAACAAGTGATTTTTAAGTCTTTTATGAATATTGAAGAAATAAAACAAAAAAAATCAACTCGTGAATTATTAGAATTTGGAATTATAAACCTAGACAAGCCTTCAGGACCCACAAGTTTCAGTGTTTCTGAATTTGTTTGTAATAAATTAAAATTAAGAAAGACTTCTCACTTCGGTACACTGGACCCAAAAGTAACAGGGGTCTTGCCTGTGGCCCTGAACAGAGCTTGTAAATTAACAGGATATTTTCTAGGTGAAGATAAAGAATATGTAGGAATTATGAGATTGCACAAAGAAATTGATATTGAAATAATAAAAAAATTGATACAAGAGAAATTCTTAGGTAAAATAACCCAAATGCCTCCTGTAAAATCTAGAGTTAAAAGACAGAACAGAGAAAGAGAAATTTATTCGTTTGATTTAATTGAACAAGGTGCAGATAAAAAAGATATTCTGTTTAAGGTAAAATGTGAGGGTGGAACATATGTAAGAAAATTAATTGATGACTTGGGTTCAGAAGTTGGAATTGGAGCACACATGCTTGAATTAAGAAGGATAAAAGCAGGTATTTTTAATGAAGAGGATAAGGAATATCCTTCTGTTAAAATGTATGTTTTTGAGAAGGCAGTTTATGAATATGAAAATGGGGAAGATAAGTTATTAAGGAAAATAATAATCCCTGGAGAAGTTGTTGGAAAAGTTTATCCTCCTTTATATATAAGGGATGAAAATCTAAACCAAATACTTACCGGAAAGCCTCTTCACAAGAAAGATTTAATTAAAGACGAGGGATGGAAGGTTAATTCAGTTGTAAGTTGCTTCTTGGAAAATAAATTTATAGGGATGTACAAGATATTTCGTGGAAAAGAGATATTCGCTAAACCAGAATTTGTTATGCAAGAGATGAGGGGATAAAAACAATAAACTTATAACTTTTATTTTATTAAAATTAACATGAAAACTAAAGGAAAATTCAATTTATTCACAGGTGTCTTCTTAATAGCTGGGGGAATGATGCTATCCAAACCCTCTGTTACAGGTTTTTCAATATTTACTGGAAATGCTCCTCTCCCAAATATCTTATCAATTGCATTAATGTTAATAGGAATCTCTGAGTTATTTGTTTTCTTTAAGAAAATGGAATCAAAATGAGACATTTTGTATATTTTTCCAACTCAGCAGCAACATCTGGAAAGAATCTCTCAGAAGGGGATCTTATGAAGGCTGGAAGAATGGATATTGCAATTCACAGTTTTATTCAAGGAGTTTTTTTGTCTCATGGATTTAGAAAAGATGTCAAATTCCATTTCATCTTTTATGGACAGCCAGATCCTCCAAAACACATAGAGATACAAATAAATGATGAAACTGTGATATCTAAAAAAGATGTTGGAAATTTAATAAAGAAGATTTTATATAAATACAAAAAAGGGGAAAAAACAGAGGTTTTCTCTGGATGTTTTATAGAGAAAAAGAGTTTTCTTAATGTTATTGAAAAGTTAATTAAAGAGGGAAATGAAATTTTCATCCTTGATAAAAAAGGAGAGGACATAAGGAAAGCCAAAATATCGAAAAATTGTGTCTTTATAGTTGGAGATCATGAAGGATTTCCTCAAAAGGAAATAAAAAGACTTAGTAATTATTGCAAATCTGTATCTATCGGGAAGACAATGTATTTTGCATCGCAGACTGTTGCTGTTGTAAACAATGAATTGGATTATAGAGGAATATAATATATGAAGATTATTTTACAAATAATCTAGAGGAATATAATCTAACTTCATTTAAGGAAATCTTTAATAAGAAGTTTTAATTTATAAAAATATGAAAAAGTCTGTAAGAATGTATATTGATGGAACAGTCCAAGATGTCTTTTTTAGAGGATTTGTAAAAGAAAATGCAGAGAGGCATAATGTTAAGGGATTTGTAAGAAATCTTGAAGATGGCAGAGTTGAGATATTTATTGAAGGAAATAATGAAGATGTTGATAAAGTCGTGGAATTGTGCAAAAAAGGCCCAAAAAATTCTCAGATAAAGGGAATAGACATAAGACCTGAGAAATTTCAGGATTTCAAGACTTTCAAGATATTACATATATAAAAATTTTTATAAACAATTAAATTATCCTAAATAAATGGGTTTAGAATATACTCTTTTTAGGGATGAAGTGAATTCTCAATTAATGTCAATGGTTATAAAAGAGATTATATATTCAAAAGAGATTGAGATTGCACATGAATTAGAAGGTGGACAGTTAAATCATGTTGTTATTAAAGGAACTAAAATACCTGTGGCTTATATAGGGGATGACAATTTAGAATTTGTTAATTATAATAATAAAGAATTAAAAAAATATCATAAACTTTTTATGGATATTTATAATAAAGCATTTTTAGCCTACCTTAGTAGTCTTAATTAAAATACTACATATCTAAAACTTTTTATATTAAACTAAGTTTAAAGAAAGATGATATACACTAATTCTGATGGTAGAGCTCGGGGAAATCCCGGTCCTGGAGCAGTTGCGGCTATTGTAAGAAAAGATGGAGAAATACTTACAAAATCCAGCAAGTTTATAGGAGAATCAACTACAAACAATATTGCAGAGTATGAGGGATTGATTCATGCTCTTGAATTGGCATTGACTGTTACTAAGGGAGAAATAACCTGCTTTCTTGATTCTGAATTAGTTGTAAAACAGCTTCTTGGAGAATACAAAGTAAGAAACCACAACATACTTCCTTTGTTTCTAAAAGTACAAAAACTCCAAGAGAACTTCAAAAGCATAAAGTACAAACATATTTCAAGAGAAGATAATTTCCAAAAAATTGTTGATGAATTGCTTAACATAGAATTAGATAATCAGGGGTATAAAAAGAGGTTTGCTAAGAGAAAGCAATAATCAATTTCTTAAGAAATTTCAAGGATAAATTTAAAAAATGAAATATCTTGAACAGAGAATGGAAGAGACTGAAAGGATACATTGGGCAGATTCTATTGCATCTAATTTGATTAGTTCAAACCCTAAACAAAAAAAATTTGTATGTGCTGCTGGAATTAGTCCATCTGGAATTATACATATAGGAAATTTTAGGGATATTATAACCTCTGATTTAGTTTGCCGTGCTTTGAGAGACAAGGGATACGATGCAGAATTGATATTCTCTTGGGATGAATATGACAGATTAAGGAAGATTCCAAGGGGAGTACCTGAAGACTTTGCTAAATATTTAGGAATGCCTCTTGCTGATGTACCAGACCCGTATAAATGCCATAAATCTTATGTTAAACATTTTGAGACTCCATTTGAAGAAGTAATACCTGAACTTGGAATTCCAATAAAATTCTTATATCAGGCTGAGAAATACAAAAAAAATGAATATTATGAAGGAATTAAAACAGCTATGCAAAAAAGAAAACAGATAGCGGAAATATTAGCAAAATTCAAAACTCAAGGAATGACAGAAAAAGAAATAGAAGAGTATTATCCTTTACAGGTTTATTGCAAAAAATGTAATAGGGGAACAACTACAAAAATAATTGATTATGATGGAGAAGATAAAGTTACATATAAATGTGAATGTGGCAATAAAGAAACTGCAGATATCTCAAAAAAGAGTATAGGAAAACTTGATTGGAAAGTGGATTGGCCTATGAGATGGAAACATGAAGGAGTTAATTTTGAACCTGGTGGAGAGGACCATGCTACTCCCGGAGGAAGTTTTGATGTTTCAAGCAAAATTGCTAAACAAATTTATGGAATTGAACCTCCTTATTTTCAAGGTTATGGATTTGTAGGTGTAGAAGGAACCTATAAAATGTCCGGGTCAAAAGGAACAGGCATTGCTCCAAAAGATTTACTAACTATATATGAACCAGAATTGCTGAGATGGTTATTTACTAGAGTTAATCCTACAAAAACACTAACATTGTTCTTTGATTCACAAATTATAAGACAGTATGATGAATTTGATAGAGAAATTTTAAAATACAATGAAAATAAACTCTCTCCTACTGAAAAAAGGGCCTTGGAATTTGCAAATGTAAACTCAAAAAAACCTTTAATAAAAGAAAGAGTGCCATTCAGACAGATAGGCTCATTCGGACAAGTTGCTCAGGGAAATTTTAAAGAGCTTAAGGAAATATACAAAAGAATAGGAGAAAAGTATCCAGATTCTATCTTAAAACAAAGGTTAATAAAATCTCAAAATTGGATAGATCAATTTGCTCCAGAATTAAAGATTAATGTGAGAGGCAACCCCAATAATAATTACTATAAAGAATTGACAAAAGAAGAAAGAGAACAAATAGACAAATTTAAAAATGAATTTGAAAAATACTGGAATTTAGAAGACCTTACAACTTTTGTGTATGCAATACCAAAAAAACCAAGAATGTCAGAAGATGAAAAAAAGACAAATCAAAGAAAGTTCTTCAAAAATGTTTATGAAATGCTTATAGACGCAGATACTGGCCCACGTCTACCAACATTTTTGCTTGCACTTGGAAAAGAAAGAGTAAAAAAGTTGTTAACAATATAAAAGAAAAACTTAATAAATTCTCTTATTCTTGAAATAAAATGGGATTAATAATAAAATCAAACATACGTCCAAGAGTGAAGGAACTTGATAAAGAAAATGCAATTTCTTCAGTTGCAGATGAGGTGGAAACAGCTCTTGAGAGAAAAGTCGAAGATATTTTATTTGAAGGTATAAAAAGGGCAAAGGCGAATGGAAGAAGAACCCTTCAAGCAAGAGATTTGTAAGATGAGAGAAAGATACCACAGAACAATTTACAGAAGAAGATTCCCTATATTGGGATTTATTATACTTATATTTGCAACTTTGTGGTTGTTAAGAGAAATGAATGTTGTTAATCTAAGTGTCCCTTGGTTGCCTATTGTTTTGATTATAATTGCAATTGGTATTATATTTAATCGGCTGATTGGTTAAACTTTTATACCCCAAAAGATTTCTCTATTTTATGAAAGAAATAAAAGAAAAGAAAAAAGAGGCAGAGAAGAAAACAAATTATTCTAAACAAGGAAAATTAAATAGGGCTGCTGGAAGAAGGTTTGAAGCAAAAGTAAGGCAAAATTTAGAAGATATGGGATGGGTAGTAGCTAAGTGGATGAACACTATAGATTATTCAAAGAATAAAATAGTTCCTGCAAAAAGAAAGTATAATCCTTTCTTAAAGGTATTAAGCATTGGAAATGGATTTCCTGATTTTATTTGCTTTAAGCATTTGGAAGGTTCAGAGGGAGAGAATTTTGACATTATAGGATTAGAGGTTAAAAGCAATGGATATTTAGATAAGGTCGAAAAAGACATGTGCTTTTGGTTGCTTGAAAATAAAATATTTTCAAAAATTTTAATTGCAAAGGCAGTTAAAAACGGAAGAAAAATAGAAATAGAATATATTGACTTCTACAAAAAGTATAATGAAAGACAATAAACCTTAAAATAAATGGTTCTTATTGAGAGTAATGAAGAAAATATTTCTTTGTATTTTTATTATATTAAACATCCTACCAAATATAATTGCTATTTGTGGAGAGGGGCAAATTGACATTAACAGTGCTTCATTAGAAAAGCTAGATGAATTGTATGGGATTGGTCCTGCAAAAGCACAAGCTATAATTGATACTAGACCATTCCAAAATGTAGATGATTTAATAGATGTAGTTGGGATAGGAGAGGTAACTCTTGCTAATATAAAACAGCAAGGACTTGCATGTGCTGAAGGTGAACAACAAGAAAATACCCCAGAAGAGGAAGTTGTCCAGGAAGAGGAAAATACACAAAAGGAGGAAGAGCTACAAGAGGAAATTGAAGAAGACAACGTAATAGCAGAGAAAGATAATGAATCTGAAATAATTGAATCTCTTTCAGAAGAAACTAAAATAACTGGAGAAGAGATTAAAACTATTGTCCTTAATCCGTCAATTACAAAAGATATAAAAAGCGAAATTGATAAGGAACAATTAAAGGAAAATAAACTTGCAATATATGGACTTATAGTTTTTGGCATATTGCTTGTTGTCTTGTTTGTATTCAAAAAAAGAAAGGATGAAAAAAATGAGTTTAAATAAAAAAGAGCAAGGAACCAAGGGGATTCGTGCAACAATAATACTTGAAATAATAGGAAAACCTCCAGAACACCTTGTTAAAACATTAGAAGAAATAATAAAAAGAATAGATGAAGAAAAAGGGGTTTGCGTTATTGAGAAAAAAATAAATGAGCCTGTTTTAATGAAAGATAACAAAGAATTCTACACAACTTTTGCAGAAATTGATTTGGAAGTAGAAGATATACTTTATTTGACAATTATAATGTTCAAATACATGCCAGCACATATTGAGGTTGTTGAGCCTGAACTCATTGCATTAACAAATAGTGGATGGACAGATATTTTAAGTGAATTGACTAGAAGACTTCATGCATATGATGAAGTTTCCAGAGTGATTCAACTTCAAAATTCTAAGATGCAAAAAAAACTTAAAGAATTGCTTGCTGATAAAAATCAAGGCTCTCCAAACACAGTCGTTTCACCTAAAGAATTAATAGAAGACAAAAAAGATAGTAAAGATAAATTAATAAAAGAATACAAAAAATAATTAATAACTTATTTGCTCATTTCTTTCAATTTCTTTAAAACTTCATCTAAATCGTTTGGCTTTTCTTCTGGTTTTTTTGCTGGCTGTTGAGGAGGAGTGCTTTTAACAGGTTGTGCTGGCTGAGCTGCTTGAGTAGACTGTGAAGTAATTGGTCTTCGAATAGGGAACCCTGGATGTTGTTGTTGAGATGGTGGTAAAATTCTTCTAGGTAAAATTCTTCCTTGTGTTGTTGGATGAGAAGTTAAAGGCATCTCAAACTTTTTCTTTTCTTTTTTGCCTCCCAATTTATCTTTCAATTTCATCCATTGAGTTCTCAATTTATCTCTGAATACAATTCCTAAAACAGATAGTACTATTAAAAGCAACAAGAAAATTATCAATATCCATTTTCCTCCCCCGCAATCTTCTTTTTCTATACAACAAACTCCAAAATTACAAGAATAGAGTACATTTTCATCTTCACATCTTCCACAAGAATCACTACAAGTCCCACCATTAGAGATACAAGTAGTCTCTGTTATTTTTTCCTCTTCACAAGTTCCACGTACACAACAAGTTTCCCCATAAGCAGTATTAGAAACTGATGGCTCTGTTCCACCTACACATTCTTGCCCAGAAGAACAGATATCTCCTCCTTCATCTATGCATGTTTTCAAAGGTATTTCACTATCACAACAAACAAATGCTGCACTTACACAACTGTAAGCATCAAGAACAAGACCTTCATTATTCTCACAATTTGCTCGGGACATACAAGAATATCCTTCTTCTTGGCAATCTAAAGTTTCTTCTGGAATACAACTTCCCCCAATACATTCTTCTCCTTCTATAAGACAATCATTATCTGTTATGCATGAATAGGGTATACATTCATTGTTAATACAACTTCCATAATCACATTCATAATCATCTTCACATCCTTCTTCAGTCCCTTCACACATTCCACCAACACAATTTTTTCCTATTGGACAATCAT
>CAYNWY010000003.1:0-14281 GCA_964401065.1 Candidatus Woesearchaeota archaeon | reverse complement strand
TTGGACAATCATCATCAATATAACATTCTGGTTCTTCATCTGCTACACAGACTTTATTAATACAACTGTATCCATCATCACAAGGATTGAACAAACCACATTTATCTCCTCCATTAGGTATGCACTCTCCTGCATCACAATATTCAGAACTAGAACATCTTTCAACTCTCACTTCGTCTACATTCTCAGTACAAACGCCTGAACTGCATACAAAAGTATGGGCTTGCTTGTAGACATCTCCATCATCTAAACAATAAGGGTCTTCATCATAATTCTCTCCTTCACATTGTGTAGTAGAAGTACATATATTCTCTCCAGGTTCACAATCATTATCACTCGATATTGTACAACCTGAATTACAACATCCATCATCGTCTTCACAACCAAAAGGTTCCCAATCACAATATCCTCCAGTGCAAAAACGTTCACTACAAGAGACTTCATAACAATCAGAATAATCTTCACATTCTCCAGCTGGAATAGGAGGGGTATTATCTTTTAACCATACTGAATAAAGTATGAAAGCTGTATCTCTCACATTTCCATTATTCCAACAACCTGTTTTTTGCTGAACATCTAAAAGCCAAGAGATTGAATTTTTTTTCTCATCTAATTCATCTTCATAGAAGAATGGCCATAAAGCTAAAGCAGTATCATAATATCTATCTTCTGATTCTTGCCAATATAATCCAGCATCTTGTTTAATGAGCAATTCTGTTCTAAATTTTCCTGTAAGAAAATATAAAAAAGATTCTGGAAGATATTTTTGATTTGCTAAATCATCCATCATTGTAGTTAAATAAGGCATAAATTTCAGAATATCATCCTTATATCCACCAAGAGTATACAAAGAAAAAGCAGCCCATAGACTGGATTCATAATTGCAACTTCCAGCTTCAGTAAAACAAAGAGATTCTACTCTTTCAGTAGTTAACTTTCCTCTATCAACCTGAGTAGCCTTTCCAGAAACATGAATTGTTGAAGAACCTTTGCTCATAAACAATAAGGTAGTTAAAAAGTTTTTATTGCAAGATATACGAAGGTTTGTGTTGTATATAGAAGGAGAAATCTTTAACCAATAATCATTCTGAGCTAAAACTAAAGTGCTTGGCTTTGCACCGCTAAAAGATATTTTTTTGTTCTCTCCTATTGAGACTGTATATGTTGACTCAGAATAAGTTATAGTGCATGTTGCAACACCTGTCTCTAAAGTTTCTATCTCTAAAAACCAATCAATGCCATCTGGAATTTTACTTTGTGTTAAAATCCAATTCTCTGCTTGTGTTGTGTCTACTCTCTCATTCAAAACAAAAACTGCCTGTGCAGTTAATTTTGTGCTACATCCAGACTTCCCTTTCTCTTGCCAGCACATTCCATTTGATACTGAGATATTGCTCTTTACTAATTCACTTATGCATTCTCCAGTTGCCAAAACTAAAAATATTTTTTCTTCTGTAGAAAAGGAAGAACACTTGCTCTGATTTATTTTGTTCTCTAAACAAGTATAACCCTTTTCAACCTGCTGTGCTTCAGCTGCATAAACAGCTGGAACAAAAAACAAAAACAGCATAAACATAAAGACGAGTATCACTTCTCTTTTCATAAACTGTGAAGCCAATTCTTGTTTATAAATATTTTTATAAAATTACTTCTTCTTGTTTGGCTTATAACTCTTCCTAACTAAATAATTTACTGGATTTTTTATCAATTTGCAGAAATCATCTGGATGACAAACTCCTATTCCCTCGTAAAATTCCTTACAATTAGGAGGCATTATTGGTTTTTTCCTATAAGCCCAAGAAAGCTGAGTCTGAACATATCCTTCTCTTAATGGGACTTCATTTTTTTTATTCCATTCATAAATTCTTTTTTCTATATCATCCTTATCCATTCCAACAGATCGGAATAAATTTATAAGAACAAACAAAGCTCTCTTCTTCCCGTCGGATAGTCCTTTAAGAATATTCTTTATGCAGGGTGGAAAATTATCTTCATAAATTTTGTCAATCTTTATAGGTTTAAAATCAGTTTCTTTTATTATTTTTTCAGGATTGTTTTCTCTGTACCAATCTAATGCCTGCAAAAGAAGTTCAGAGGCTTCTCCTTCCTTAGAATTAGGTGTAAAATTTTTTATCACAACTTTCATTGGACTAGCATCTGTAAGCTGAAAATTTTCAAGTTCTTCTGGTTTTAGTACTATACTTGCTAGAGCAGTCTTTTCATGAAGAGAGTAAGGCATCCTGAATAAATGTCTAGGAGAAACTAATACTAAGTCTGGCATGACTTCCTTTGAAGCCTGATAATCTTTTATGTACTTGCTTGGACGAGAGAGATTACTAATCTTTTCTATCAGAGAATCTTTTGTTTGTTCTACTATATACCTTACTAAAATTCTCGGATATTCTGGAAATTTATCTGAAGTGCTTACACCATTTACCTCTTTTGGAAAAGATTTCCAAGGAATTATCAAATGAAAACCCTTAGAACCGCTAAACTTTATTCCAACATTCTTAACTCCATGAAAATCTAATACCTTGAGTATTTCTATTGCCATTATCTTACTATAATCTATGTACTTACTATCAATATCTAATATCAAATCCCACCCTGCCCTCAACTCATTTAATTGTTTTTCATTCATTCCAGTTTCAATTTTTAAGGGGTCTTTCCAAATTTCTTCAGAGCAGTGAAAGGAGGTTGCCCCCCTCTTTACAAGCTCAAAAATGTCTCCTGTATATTCAAAAACATCTGGGCGTTTTCCAAAATCCTCAAAATATCTTGGGCATACTTCTCTATTCTTAGAAAATTCAAACAAAGCCTTCTGTATTTCTGGGCGGGAATAATATAGTTTGGTAATCTTCCTTATCCTATCCTCTTTAAAAGAAACCTCTCCTGAATCCATTGTTTAATACAGAATATACATTTTAATAATTATTCTATACTTAACAATAGCAATCCTTAAAAAACGAGATTATCTCCTATCTACATGAGAATTAAACTTGAAAATTCCTCTGCTCTTTCAAAAGCTGTTGAATTAATTTCTGAATTGGTGACTGAGGTAAAAATAAGAATAAGTGAACATGGATTAAGTGTTACTGCCATTGACCCTGCGAATGTTGCAATGGTTGGTTTAAAAATTCCAAAAAAAGCATTTTCAGAATTTGATTCTGGAAACGAGGTTTTGGGTGTAAATCTAGATAGTCTTAAAAGGATATTAAAAAGAAGTTCTGGTCCTCTTTCTCTTGAAAAAAGAGAAAACTTGCTGTATATCCAGATGGAAGACAGAATAAAAAGGAATTTTATACTAAGCCTTATAGATATTGAAAATGAGGACAAAGAAATTCCAAATCTTGAGTTTAGTTCAAGGGTAGAATTACAATCTGAAGATTTAATAGATTCTATTGAGGATTGTGCAGTTGTTGCAGACGCCTGTTCTTTTATAATTAAAGAAGAAAAATTTATAATAGAAGCAAAGGGGCTTAACTCAACAAGAACAGAATTTTCTAGTGATGAAGCAAACATAAGTGCAGAATCGTGCAAGGCTAGATACAGTTTAGAATATCTTCAAAAATTCATAAAAGCTTCAAAATTAACTGAAAAAACAATTTTAAATTTCGCAGACGACCATCCATTGAGAATGGATGTTAAGACAGAGAATATGGAAATTTCATTTATTCTTGCCCCAAGAGTTGAAACTGAGGACTGAAACGAAGACTAATTTTAATAACATAACGAGATTCGGTCCGAGCAGAAGATTAATTATCATTAACTAGTCATTTCTTATTAATCTTGTTTTTGAGAGAGATAATTATCTTAGTAAAATCCTATTAATTATTATAACATCCTAATATCAGAACATCATTAAATATACTGTTACGGATAATTTATACTTCATATAGTTCAACAATTTTATCTGATAATTATTTATTCTTAAGCAATTAAGAATATATGCATATTCCTAAAACTAAGAAATGTTTTTAAATCACTATACCTTTAAAGAGAAATGATTGAAAAAGAGGGGAAGAGGAGCAAGCTAAAAATTTTTCCTCAAAATTTTAGGGGACAAGTTACTGTTTTCATAATACTTGCTGTGCTTATTATTGCCCTCGGAGTTTTAATTTATATGTTTTGGCCAAAGATAATCTCTACTGTAAGTAGTGAAACAAAAAATCCTTCAGTATTTATACAAGAATGCATGGATGATGTAATTGAGGAAACTGTAGAAAATGTTTCTTTACAGGGAGGAAGTGTAAACCCTACAGCTTATTATAATTATGAAAATAATAGAATAGAGTATTTATGTTATACAAACCAATATTACAAGTCTTGTGTGGTTCAACAGCCTATGCTTCTTCAACACATGCAATCTGAAATCTTAAAGGAAATTGAAGAAGAAACAACTACCTGCTTTGATCTTCTGAAAAAAAGCTATACAACAAAAGGATATGAAGTAGATATGAAACCTGGAAACACAATAGTTGAGATAGTTCCTAATAAGATTATTACCACATTTAATTATACAGTAACTTTAACAAAAGGAGAGACTGAAAAATATGATAATTTCAATCTCGTCTTGAATAATAACCTATATCAACTGATAAATATTGCAAACAGCATAATAAGTTTTGAAACAGTGTATGGAGATTCTGAAACAACAGTTTACATGAATTATTATCATGATTTGAAAGTTCAAAAAATAAAACAAATTGATGAAAGTACAATATACATCTTAACAGATAAAACTGATGATAATAAATTCCAGTTTGCATCTAGAAGTTATGCTTTCCCTCCAGGATATGCTTAAAATGAATAAAAAAATATTAATTAGTTTCGGAATGATTTTTTTAATTGGTATTTTAATGATTAGTCTTACTTCAGCAGTATACTGCTGTGAGAGATTAAAAAATGACGGAGCTTGGTGTCAACCAGTAGAACAAAAAGAGGATTGCGCAACAGGAGTTAACCCTTTTTCAAAAACAAATGAACTTTACAAAAGTCCCCCTATTGCATGTGAGTCTACTTCTTTTTGCAGTCCCGGAACATGTATAAATCAACAAGAAGGCACGTGCATGCCAAATACTCCGCAAATTGTTTGTAGTAAGGATGGAGGCGAGTGGAAAAATAAGGAAATAGATGAATTAGGTGAATGCACATTAGGATGTTGCTTGTTAAATAATGAGGTTGGATTTACTACACTAACCAGATGTAAAAAACTATCTGCTGATGCTGGTTTAGACACAAATTACAGACCGGATATTCAATCAGAAATGGAATGCATTGCAAGTATTACTTCAGATGAAAAAGGTGCGTGTGTGTATGAAGAAGAATATCAAAGAACATGTAGGATGACTACTCAAAGTGAATGCGGTAAAATAAGCGAATCAGAATTTCACATTGGATATTTATGTTCTGCACAGCAACTTACAACAAATTGCGGGATGAGCAGAGAAACAATCTGCCTTGATGAAGATGTTTACTTTCTTGACACATGCGGCAATCCTGCAAATGTTTATGATGCTAATAAAATAACTGACATTAATTATTGGACATATATACAAGAACCTACCTGCGGAGATGGAAGTGGAAATAAAAATTCAAAAACATGCGGGTCTTGTGATTATTTTTCTGGAAGCACTTGTAAAGCATATGGTGGAGAAGTAACTACAAAAGCTGCTTATGGAGACTATATATGTTCAAGTTTAGATTGTGAAGGACATTCTCATGGTGAGACTTGGTGTGAAGAAAATAGTAAAAGTGATGTAACTGGACAAAACCTTCCAGGAAGCAGATATTTTAGAATGGTGTGTTATGATGGAGAAATAAGTGTAGAGCCATGTGCAGAATATAGAAATGAAATATGCAGAGAAAGTGAAGTTGAGGGTTTTTCAACTGGTGGTTGCACAATAAACAGATGGCAAAAGTGTGCATTTCAAGTTAATCAAACAAACTGTGAAGATGCATATACCCAGGATTGTAAATGGATTAGTGGATACAGTATAATGAAAGATACTAATGGGACTGATTTAGGTTTCACTGAAAAAAATATTACCCTGCCTGCTACCAATCAAAAAGTAACAATAAAAGTTCCTGGCTCTTGTGTTCCAAAATATTCTCCAGGATTGAATTTCTGGGAAGGAGGAGAAGGGACAGGCTCTGAAACATGCAGTTATGGTTCTGCTGTGTGTGTTGTTCAATATGAAATAAGTATATTTTCAAGTGAGAAAAAACTTAGTAAAGCAGATTGGGCTAAGAAAAAGAAAAAATGCGTTGAAAATTGCCAGTGTATTCCAGACGGTTCCAACGAGAATAGAGCATGGACTAGTACAATAGAAACTATCTGTACTTCTCTTGGAGATTGCGGAAACAAAAAGAATTATTTTGGATTATTAGGAGAAATTAAACAACCATTTACAAGTGAATTTGTAAAAGACCCTTAAGATAAAAAATGAAAAATAAATTTTTCAACGATACAAAATCAGGAGATTTTGCATAATGATATACAAAAGTGGGGTTCTTAAAAAGAACCTACAATGGTAGAATGAAAAGAAAAATAGAAAAAAATAACAAAGCAGAGGCAATAACACAAATATTAATATTAGTAATTGCAACATTCGCAATTTCTTGGATGATTGGAAGTGAAGTAAAAGAAGTGAGTGCTGCGAGTGATACTTGTGTATCTACTCCAGCAGCTTTTTTTTGTGTTTCTAAGTTTTGTTATGATAACAAAGTATATGGAGGAAAAAGAGCAAATGCTCTAAGTCAAGTATGCGAAAGGGATCCTAATAATTGTTTAGAAAAATGTCAATATGGGTGCTCAAATGGAGCGTGTAAGCTACAACCTATTTCAGGTTCTGGTGATTGGATAACTAAAGCAGCAGCTATAACTCAAATGGGTAGTACTGTAAAAAATATCCTTAGCAAAGACCAAAAAGCTGATGTAAAACAAGTAGTAGCTGATGCTGCAGGAAATACAGCAAAAAATGTTGTAACTAATACTGCGACAAACACTATAACAAGTGTTTTAACAAAAGCAAAAGCAACTGATATCTTTAATGCTGCCTATGATAAAGCAATGCTACAAAATTTGGGTAAAGATCTTGCAACAGAATCTGCTAAAAACGCTGTTAAAAATGCTGCTTACGATGCTGCAATTAAGAAAGGACTCTCAACAGATGCGGCAAACGCGCTAGCAAAATCAGAGTTAGAAGCATTAGGAGATGTAGCAAAAATAAAAACATATTCATTAAGTGAATTTCTTTTTGGAAACATGAATGGTATTGAAGGTTGGACAGGAGTTGGAGGAAGTAGCACTGTTGGTGCAGTTGGAGCAATAGTTGTTTGGGCTGCTGTTGCTTTTGTTATTGGAAGATATGTTGGGGAATGGGCTGGACTTAGTGTTCATAATTCACAAGTATTAGGATATGCTCTTGCAGCAGGAACAATTGCAGGATTAGTTGCAACATCTGAAGCAATTTTAGGAGCAAGTGCAGTTGGAGGACCAGTTGGACTTTTAATTGGGGCTGCTGTTGCATTAGTAGTATTCGCTTTATTCGCTAAAAAGAGTTCTGCTGATATAATTCAATATAATTGTTATCTATGGGATTCCAAGAGTGGAGCAGGCTTAACACCAACCCAAATGACTCAGAGATGTAGATTGTGCAATAGCCAAAAAGATTTTGCTTGCGCAGAATATCAATGTAGGAGCTTAGGCCAGGGGTGTATGCTAATAAATCAAGATGAAGCGACTGGGAAACAATTATGCATCTGGAATAATACCAATGATATACTTGCTCCTGTAATTTTACCTTGGAAAGAAGCATTACTAGAGGATTTTGCATATACTCCAGACCCTACAGTCGTAATTCCCGATAAAGGAGTCAAGATAACTTATACAGGTGCTGAAAGAGTTACCAAAGATGGAACAACTAGATGTGCTCCTCCTTACACTAAGATTTCATTTGGAGTTGAATTAGATGAACCAGCAAAGTGTAAGATAAGTCCTTTGAGACTAAAGAACTATTCAATAATGGCTGATGTTTTCATGGGAGATGGAATAAGAGATTATAATCATTCCTTCTCTCTTAGAATGCCAAGCCAAGGAGCATTAGAAGCAGAAAATTACACTGTAGATAATGGAGGAAAATATGAATATTTTGTAAGATGTCAAGATTCAAATGGAAATACTAATATTGGAACTTTTGTATTCAAGTTTTGTATAAGTGAAGGAGATGATATAACTGCTCCTAAGATAGAAGGAACTAGTTTATTGGATAATAGTCCTCTTTCCTATGGACAGAAGTTTACAGACATAGAGTTATATGTGAATGAACCTGCAAACTGTAGATGGAGCCATACAGATAGAAGCTATGAAACAATGGAACAAAACTTAACTTGTGCTAATAATCTTAGTGAGATGAATGCTCAAATGTTATACACTTGTAGAGGAAATTTAACTGGAATAAAAGATGGACAAGACAACACATTTTATTTCAGATGTAAGGACCAACCATATCTCAATGCAACAGAACAAAATAAAAGAAATGCAAATACACAGTCATACAGATTAACCTTGATTGGAACAGAACCTTTAGCAATAGTTCATCTTGGACCTACTGGAACAATTAAAGGTCCAACAAGTACAGTTGTTGTTAATCTTACTGTTGAAACTGAAAGAGGATATGATGAAGGAAAAGCTATATGTGCTTTCAGTGAAACAGGAACTTCTGGAAGCTATATAGATTTCTTCTATGGATATGATGCAGAACCTTTCACACAAACTATGCATTCTCAAGAATTAGGGCTTACAGCACAGAATTATACTTACTTTATAAAATGCAGAGATAAAGGTGGAAACACAGACGACGCGAATGTAAGTTTCCAAGTTCAAGTAGATATATCTCCTCCAATTGTTGTAAGAGTTTACAAAGAAGATGAATATCTTAAGATAATAACTGACGAAGCAGGAAAATGTGTTTATTCTAACTCGGGATGTGATTACTTATTTAGTCAAGGAACAGAAATGACTTCTTTAGATGAAACAGAACATTATGTGGAATGGGACATAAGCAAAGATTTTTACATAAAATGTCAGGATGTATATCAAAAGGGTCCTCTTCCAAAGGAATGCAGTCTTATAGCCAGACCATTTAAGATTTTTGAACTTCAATGAAATCTTTATAAAATATAGTTCTCTATTTTAATTATGAATAGAAGAAGAGGGATTGATTCTAAAAAAGAGCAAAGCTCAATAATTTTTCAAAAGAAAAATTCTAAAGGGCAAAGTCAAATATCTTTTGGAATGATTTTCTCAATCATCTTGATAGTGTTCTTCATAGGATTTGCAATCTTTGCAGTACTAAAATTTATTCCAACCACTCGAATAGCACAAGTTGAAAGTTTCAAAAGTGATTTCCAGGTAGATATAAATAATATGTGGAAGAGTACTCAGCGTTCTCAAAGAGTAGAATATTTCCTTCCTAACCAAATAGACCAAGTGTGTTTTGCTAACAGGCAATTTGAAAATATGTATTTTGTGCCAGAAAATAAGTTTAAGGGATATGTAGTTGACCATTTAAATATTACCGGAACAATACTTCCTTCTACATTAACCCCAAAAAGACTTTGCATAGATAATTCGAAGGGAAAAGTTTCTATGATAATAAAAAAAGCATATAATCAAAATTTAGTAACAGTTGTAAAATGATTAATAAAAAGGGGCAAACACAAATCTCATTTGGATTAATTTTCTCTATGATATTAATAATCTTTTTTATAGCATTTGCAATTTATGGAATTGGAAAATTTCTTTGCTTAAGCAAAGTTGCTCAAGTTGAAAGTTTCAAAAATGATTTACAGAATAATATAAACCGTATGCGAGAAAGTACTCAAGGCTCTTCTAATACTTCAAATTATTATCTCCCAAAGAATATAGAACAAGTGTGTTTTTATGACGGAGAATTTGAAAATATGTATTTAATAACTAGTAAGTCTAGTTGTGATATCTCTAAAAATTATATGCTTGAAAATGTAAACATTGCTAAGACATTAGACAGTTCAGCAGATGGAAAACTTTGCATTGAAACTTCCAAAGGTAAACTTTACATAACTGTTAAAAAAGATTATAATGAAGATGAGGTAACAATAACAAGATGAAAAATAAGAAAGGGGCGATGGAATTTTCTTTTGGATGGATTTTTGCAATAATTGCTGGAATATTCATTCTTTCTCTTGCTATATATGGGGTTATAAAATTCATAAATATTGAAAGGGAGTCACAAGATGCACAGACTGCAAAAGATATAGGAGTTTTAATGAATCCTCTTGAATCTAGTTTTGAATCTATAAAAAGAACAATGATAACTACCCCTTCTGAAACAAGAATATACACTAATTGCAGCAATAAAACTTTTTTTGGGACTCAAACAATAAGAGTTTCCTACGGCGAATGGAGTGCAGGGGGAACAAATGTTTATTTCCAAAATAAATATGTATTTTCGGAAAATCCTGTAGAAGGAAGAAGTTTTTATTTATTTTCAAGACCATTTGAACTTCCATTTAAAGTTGGAGATTTAATATATTTAACTTCTACAAGAGATAAGTATTGCTTTAAGGATGCTCCCGACGCTATTGAAGAAGAGATTGAGGCATTAAGAGGGCTTGAAGAATCTGAAAGTGAAAACCTCTTCTTAGAAAATAGTATAGATGGATGTCCCGAGGGGAGCATAAATGTTTGTTTTAATAGCGTTAGTGGTTGCAAAATAAAAGTATTCACTAATTACAAATATGTTGAAAAAAATGGTAAAAGAATGTATTATCAAGACGACTCATTAATGTATGCTGCAATATTCTCAAACAAAGAAGATTATGAATGTCAAATTGATAGACTCATGAAGAGGACAGAACAACTTGCTCAGATATACGAAGATAAATCTAAATTTATTCTTAAAAAGACTGGATGCAATTCAGGATTGTCTGTCAGTTTAATCCAACTAGCAAATGATGCAAGAGCTGTTGTAAATTCTGACAGCATTGGATTGATTTATTCTCTTTCTGACGATATAAATAGGCAAAATGATTATTCGGAGTGTAACTTATGGTAAATAAATTTGGGCAGATGAAAATACAGCAGATGTCATTCATGCTACTTGCAGTATTCTTGTTCTTCTCCCTTGTTGGGATGATTATAATCACAGTCAAAATGAGTGAATTAAGAAATTCTGCTACAGAATTAGAAAGACAAAATGCTATGCTTCTGGCAACTAAACTCGCGAGCTCTCCAGAATTCTCATGCGGAGATGTTTATGGCACACCAAAAACAGATTGTGTAGATTTAGACAAGGTTATGATGCTAAAAGAGAATATCAATAAATATTCTAATTTCTGGGGCAGTTCAAACATAGAAATAATGAGAATTTATCCAAAAAATAAAACTATTACTGAATGTAATTCAACTAGCTATCCAAATTGCAATTATATTAAACTAATTAATAAATCTCTAACAGGATACGATGCTTCTAATTTCGTTGCATTGTGCAGGAAAGAAAAAGACAAGGGAGAGACAGTAACTAAATGTGAAATGGGAAAGATAATAATAAGATATGAAGAGGCTAAATGAAAAGAGAGAATAAACGTGAGCAAGAAAGCTATCGCTTGCTATCTAGGAAATCTGGACAGGAAGAAATGGTTGGATTTGGATTAATTTTAATCTTAGTTGCAATCATTTTCATAGTTTTTATAGCATCTTATATTAGGAAGTCTTCAGATGTTAATGATGAGGATTATGAAGCAAACAGCTTTGTCCAAGCAATTTTGCAATACACAACGCCCTGTGAAGAGGAAAACCTGAATAATCTTTCACTTCAGAAAGTTATATTCAAATGTCAGAAAAAAGAAGTTTGTTATTACAGACACATGGATTCCTGCAAAGTCCTAAATGATACGATTAAAGGTGCAGCAAGAGAAAGCTGGAATATTGGAACAAAAAACCCAAACAAAGGATACTCTTTAATAATCAATGTATCTGAAAGTGAACAACTTTTGAATATAACTGAAGGAGTAGTTACTAACAACTACAGAACAGGATTACAAGACTTTGGTGACCCACACGGAGACTATATAATTATTTTAATGGATGTTTATACTTAAAGCGATAATTAGGGTTAAATCTTTACATTGATTATGATTGTCTCTGCAACTAACTTTGGCCTGTGTCGAATCCTCTTTTTTGTTGTTTCTTCAACAAGTTCTATGAAACCAAACCTCTCAAGAAGCTTAACATCATCATTTACAGACTTAAAGCCCCTGCCAAGTTTCTTGGCTAAATCATATATTGAGACTGGTTTTTGGGTTTTTATGGTGTCTAAAATCCTTGCTTTTTCATTACTCAAAAGCTGCCTTAAAGCCAAAATTCCTGAGAAATCATAGTTTTCTTTTGAGACTCCGGGTGTTTTAAAAATAGAGAAGGTCCCTTTGCTCTCTCTTATTGTTATCTCTCTTGTTTTAGTCTTTGCCATTGTTCTTTTTTAGATTTATCGTCTATAAAACTTAAACATCAATGTATTATTTAATGTATATACTTATCATATATACTAAATTACTGTATATATTACAATTAGTTACCATATGTTAATAAATGTTTGTTTTTTAAGAAAATCTCAAAAGTTCTTTAGGGCCTCAAAAAGTGTATTAATATGTAAGTGACAGCGTAATCTTTATAAATAAAACCATTTAATTTACGCTTCTCCTAAAAATAGGCTCTCTTTAGGGGGTAAGCTTTTTAAAGCAAAATGGCGTTTTGTATCTACACCTTTAAGGGGTGTTATTATAGGGAATAAAAGCCTTGTAAAACAAGGCAGACCTTAAGACATTTCAATTGAGCGGTTTCCCTATACTGCGAAATTGAAGTTAAAGAGGTTGTCATAGACAACATGATAAATAGCTGAAAGGAGGTTATAAAAATAATGAAATTTAATTTTAGAAAAATATCTGCGATTGCTGTTAGTGCTTTAATGACTGGTATGACATTAGGCGTTGCTGCTGCTGCTAATTATCCTGAACCATTTGTGTCAGGAGGTGTTGCAAATGTAGCTGTAGTCTATGGTACTGGAGCTGGAGTTTCATCACTTGACTTAGTTCAAGCTGGAAACATCCAAGATTCATTAGGAACCTTCGTAACTGGAGGCACAGTAAATATAGAAGGTGGAGATGCTTTCTCATTAGATAAAGATGCAAACCACTATAACTTTAATGATGCATTGAACGCAGTGTACGCTACCTTAGATGGTGACGAGATGGAAGACTTTTTAGCTGATGGTGAATATGATGATGGAGATGTTGATGAAACATACAGTCAAAAAATTACACCAGGAACTAAAACTCTATCTTTATTTGGAGACTCTGATTACAATAACGATGAACCAACAGTTGGATTCAGATGGACTAACGACGAAACTATTCTTACCTATGAATGGGACTTAGACGATGACGTGAACTACACAGAAATGGTAGGAACTGATTTACCTATACTTGGAGGAGAATATTATGTCACAGCAGCTTCAACTACTCAAATAGATATATTAGACTCTGCTAACTCACACGTCCTTAATGAAGGAGATTCAGTTACTATTGAACTTGACGAAACATCATATACAGTTTCAGTTCAAGTTTATGAGGATGGTGCAAGGTTTACAATAAACGGAGCACTTTCAGATAAATTGGATGATGGAGAAATTGATGAGATAGGAGATGATGTTTATGTTGTTGCTAAATCTGTTGATTATGTATCAAAAGAATCTGGGACAAGTCAAGTTGAATTTGCACTTGGAAAAGGAAAAATTGAACTAATAGATGGTGAAGAAGCTGAACTAAACACTGAAGACATTGATGGTTTAAACGTTGCTTTAGCTGACGGAGCTTCAACAAGTTTCCTTGACAAAATAACTATAACTTGGAAATCTGATGGAGAAAGTTTTGTTAGTCAAGAAGACTCAATTTCCCTTCCAGGATTTGGAGCTATAAGCCTTGCTTTTGGAGGATTAAATCTGCCTTCAGATTCAGAGATTATCTCTGTTGATAACGGAGCTACTTTGACTCTTAATATGGGCAACTATGACCTTCCTATTGCATGGTTTGATGGAACTAACACAACAGCAACTGGTGAAGAAGACCATTTATTGAATATTACTCAAGACAATTATACATATGGTGAATTAGGATTCGCTAATGGTGCAACTGTTTGGTGGAATAATGTAACTATTAATGACTCTGTAAATACAGCTGCAAA
>CAYNWY010000002.1:0-25993 GCA_964401065.1 Candidatus Woesearchaeota archaeon | reverse complement strand
GATTTGGATGGTAGGTCAGGAAGTCTTGCGTCAGAAGGAGCAGGTTATGAAATGACAGTAAAAGAACTCATTACAAAAATGATTCAGGAATCTGATAACACTGCGGCGGAGATTCTGATTACAAGATTTATGACAGATGAGGATTATATAGAACTAATAGGTTTGATAGGATTCCCAGAGTCTGACGAAGAAGTAAGCATATCTCCAAAAGAGTATATTAACCTATTTAGATCATTGTACTATTCAACTTACTTAAGAAGACCTTTTTCCCAACTGGCACTTACAATACTTTCAGATACGAAGTTTAATTCTCAATTGCCGGCAGGTCTTCCAGAGGATGTTAAAATATCTCATAAAATAGGAGTGAGTATAACAAAAGGAGTCTACCACGATTGTGGTATTGTTTATGTACCAAACAAACCTTATCTAATCTGTGTTATGGGAGAGAATACCACAGAAGAAAAAGCAAATGAAATGATAAGTACACTTTCAAAAATAGTTTATGATTATGTAGCTAAAAATTCTGGATAAGAGTCATAAATTAAATCCCCGAAATTCTCAATAAAATCTTAACCTATAAACTTTCTCATAATCGATTCCTGCTGGGGGACTTTATCCTTGGAATTAATTTTCAAATTCTTTTTCTAATCGCTCCCTTTAGTCTTTTAATAATATCTAAAATTTTGTCTTTATTATTTATTAAATAAACAGGATCAATCTTTTTGCCATCATACGCACTATTGTTTCTTTTTATTCTTAAATCATTCATAAATAAAATATCTGAATCTGTAAATTCTTTATAATTTATGAGATAGTCAATTAAATCTTTATGGGCGTATTCACCAGTTGTTTTTAATCCATCTAAAAGTAATAGAGCATTAGCCAATTCTTTAATTATTTCATAATAATTCTCAGAAGCATTTGTTGAGAATTTCTCGTGATCAATTGAAGAGATAAATTCTTCTCTTTCTTTAATTAGTTGCAAAATTGATTTCACTTTTTCTTTGTCAGAGGTTACTTTAATTATCATTTTAAAACATCTTGAGATATCCTCTTAAGATTATCCCGTTTAAAATATTATTCTTCAGCTCATTAGGAATTTCTTTTATAGATTCTTTAAACAAAATGTGAATTTTTTTATTCAACTTTTTCTCAAATTCAATAATTTCTACTTTTTTCTCTTTTCCTAAGATAAATATATCAATATCTGAGTTTTCTATTGATTCTCCTTTTGCAAAGCTTCCATAAAGAACAATTACTTCAGGAGATAGTTTATCCCACAAATAATCTATTAAACCATTATTATTTAACTCAAAAAGAATACTTATTTTTTTATAGAGTACAAACTTTGAGATGTCCCTTATCGCAGTATAGAAGGGTATATCTCTCTTGATTTGCTTTTTGATTAATCCATCATTTTCAAATTCTTTAAGATAATTCATTACAGACGGGGGGGATATTTTTGTTAATCTTGCAATTTCTCTTAACCTAAAACTATCAGTAGGCGAATCTAAAAACAATTTCAATAATTTATATCTGTTATATTTATCTAACATATGTTATAATATTATAACAAGTATTTATAAATCTTTCTTTTATTTGATTTAGAAAGAGTTTAATGGGAGCACTTAACTACCCAATTTTACGGGGTTTAACTCGCTTTAATTTTAATATACTGCCGATTCATGTTCGAAGTCTAGGAGAAAAAATAGAAAATGGTGTAAATTAGTTTATTTCTCTATTTTTTCTATCTTTTCCAGACTTTGTATTGATTCAATTAAACTGGAGAGTTTTTTTGAGGGTTCTCCCATACTTAGGATTAAATATTTCAAATTTAACTGTGAAGCTTTTTTATTAGCATTAATTATATCTATATCAGATATCTTCTTTTTATTGTATGCAACAAGTAATTTTTCAGTGCCTTCATATTTTATTCTAAGTAATATCTCATTTTTGTTGAAGCTTTCTATATTTATTATTTCAATGGTTTCCTTAGAAAGGAATTCTTTTATTTTATCAAAGAATTTATTGTCCTGTTTTTGTGTTCCCTTTTTCTTTATAGTTTTTTCTTTGGATTTTATTTTTTCTTTTACAATTTTCTCTTTCTTTTTTTCTTGTGCTGGTTCTTCCTTCTCTTCAACTTTTTTATCTTCTTTAGTCTTTTCAGGAATAGGCAAGGCGATATATTCCTCTCTTTCTCCCATCTCCTCTTCAATCTCTTTTTCTTCTTCTTTTTCTTCAATTTTTTCTCTCTTTTCAAGTTTCTCGTTTTCATTTCTTATTTCTTCTATATCTTCTATTTTTATATCCTTAATGATTTTTTCACCTATTTCTCTTTCCTTTTTATCAAAAATCTTTTGTTTTGGTTCAACATATTTGTGTTCTTCTATTGATTTTATCTCTTGTTTAAATTCAGATTCCTTTGAGGTTAGATATCTCCAGAAGATTTCATTATTTCTTTTAAAAGGAAATGCAAAATCTTTTATCCCTCTAAGTGCAACTCTTATTGCAGGACTTTGCTCAGAATCCTTAAGGAACTTTCTTTCTTGGAGAAGAAGAAAGGCTTCTTTTTCTTTGCTTTTAAGATAACTTGAGAATTTCTCCAATTGTGATTCTTGTCCTTGAATATAATATACTGGAGAATTTCCCACCCTCATATGGCTCATCTTTATTAGTTTGTCAGAAAGAAGTTCAGAGAGGAAAGCAGATGCAAAGAGCATACTCAATCCTGTTTCTTTTGCTATATGAACAGGTATATTTGGACCTCTCATTCTTAGAATTGAAAAAATTTTCTCTCTTGTATGGGAAGCATCTTGAGTAGGCATTAATCTAGAAAAGTCTTTTGGATTATAAAGATTTATGTTTGTGTATTTTAGGTTTTAACCCATAAACATTCATAATAAGAAACATCAGATTCTTCATCAAGAATTGCTATTAAAAGATTCTTTTTAGTTGAGTGTGCAACCCTGTTCTTTGATGAAAAGTCCTGCCAGGAGAACTTTTTTGATTCGTGTTCGCAGAATACAATCCATTTTGCATGTTCTTCATCAGGGGTTCTTCCTTTTTCATAGACCCTGAAATCTGCCCCAAATTTTAAGGCGGTTTTCACAACATATCCTTTATCACGCAAATCTTTGAAGACAGGATATTTGAGCTGAATTCTTGAATCAATTTTCTTGAATATTTTTAATAATTCTTCAAATCCAATTATCTTTTTGTTTTTCATTACTCTTATTTTTTCTTTTTCAACTAAGTAAAGTGCTTCTGAAAGAGAGTATTGGATTTTCTGTCCTATTGGTTGTCCAAAGTTAGATTTCTTGTAGAGTGTAAATGCCTCTGCTTCATTTGTTGAGACAATTTCCCCCAGGAGATAGGCTTTTATTTTGTTCATGTTTAAGATAAATTAGGAGAATATTTAAAAGTTGTGAGTGGCTTGTTTTAGAATGGAATATAATAAAGAAAAAAGAGAAATCCTCTTAGATAAGGAATTAAATAAAATTGATAAGTTTACTTTTGATTTTATTAGCATTATTGAGAAATATGTGGATTATGTGATAATTTCAGGTTATGTTTCAATTCTGCTTGGAAGATCAAGAGCTACTGAAGACGTGGATATTTTTATTAAAAAGATTTCCAAGATAAGATTTATTGAGATGTATAAAGATTTAATTGAAAATGATTTTTGGTGTATAAATTCAGATAATGCTGATACCCTTTTTGATTATCTCGATGAAGGAGTAGCTATTAGATTTGCTAAAGGAAGAATTTCTCTTCCAAATATTGAAGTTAAATTTCCTAAAGACGAGTTAGATGAGGATGTTTTTAATGATTTTATATCTGTTAAGCTCCCTGTTGGAGAAATGAAAATTTCCTCTTTAGAGAGACATATTGCATTCAAAAGATATTTCTTAGGGGATGATAAGGATAATGAAGATGCTTTACATGTAGAAGAATTATTTAAGGAAGATATAGATTATGGAAAAATTAAAAAACTTAAGGGACTTATTAAATTGAGGCAAGATGGAATCAGAAAAAGAAGATAATAGGAAGGTTTTTATGAAACCAGGAAAGACAAATAAAGAGGATAGGATGAACTTTATTAAATACTGGGCAGAATACATAAGAACACATTCTGATAAAGAGTGGAGTTCTCAGCAAAAGGTTTTAATTGATGCACAGATTCCTGAATAAGACTTTAAGCCATAATTTATTAAAACCTCTTTTCTTTCACTATTTTATGCTAGAAAATAAAGAAATTAATTTTCAAAAGATTGAAAAGAAATGGCAGAAAAAATGGGAAGAGAAGAAAGCTTTTGAAGTTAAAGAATATTCAAAAAAACCTAAGTTTTACAATCTTGAGATGTTTCCTTATCCATCTGCTTCTGGATTGCACGTTGGGCATGCTTTGAATTTTACCATAGGAGATATTTATGCAAGATTCAAGAGAATGAATGGATTTAATGTTCTTTATCCAATGGGCTATGATTCTCTTGGTTTGCCTGCTGAGAATGCAGCAATTAAAGAAAAGACTCATCCAGAAGAATATACAAATAAGTCTACTGCAAACTTCATGAAGCAGCAGAAGAGTCTTGGATTTAGTTATGATTGGTCAAGAATGGTTAATACATCTCATTCTGATTTTTATAAATGGGATCAATGGATTTTTCTTAAAATGCTTGAAAAAGGAATTGCTTATAGGAAGAAAGCTCCTGTGAATTGGTGTCCTTCATGTAAAACTGTTTTAGCTAATGAGCAAGCGCAAGGAGGAATTTGTGAGAGATGCAAAACTTCTTTGGAGATTAAACATCTAGAGCAATGGTTTTTTAAAATAACAAATTACGTAGATGAGCTTTTAGATGAAATTGATAATTTAGATTGGCCTGCAAAAACAAAGGCTATGCAAAAAAATTGGATTGGAAAATCCTATGGAACTGAAATTGATTTTGAGATAAATGGGAAAAACTGGGCAATATTCACAACTCGTCCAGATACTATTTTTGGAGTTACATTCATGGTCGTTTCTGTCCAGCACACTAAATTAATGGAATTAGTTACAGAAAAACAGAAGAAGGAAGTTGACATTTTTTTGAAAAAATTGAAATCCGTAAGTGAAAAAGAATTAGAGGATATGGAAAAAGAAGGTGTTTTCACAGGAAGTTATGCTGTTAATCCAATCACTAAAGAAAAAATTCCAATTTATGCAGGTAATTTTGTTATTGCAGATTATGGAAGTGGAATGGTTATGGCTGTTCCTGCACACGACCAGAGAGATTTTGAATTTGCAAAAAAATATGAAATACCAATAAAAGTTGTGATTGACCCGATTGGACAAGAAATTGAAAAATCAGAGAAGATGACTCATGCTTATACAGAAAAAGGAAACTTAGTAAATTCTAAAGAATTTAATGGTATTAATAATGAAGAAGCAAAGAAAAAAATTACAGAATATCTTGAAAAGAAGAATCTAGGTAGAAAAGTTGTTAATTTTAAATTGAGAGACTGGCTTATTTCTAGGCAGAGATATTGGGGGACACCAATACCGGTTGTTTATTGCAAAAAATGTGGAATTGTTCCTATTTCAGAAAAGGATTTGCCTGTTAAACTTCCAAAAGAAGTTAAATTTGGGGGAGGAAACCCCTTGGCCACAAATGAAAAATGGATTAAAACGAAATGTCCTAAATGCAAAGGAATTGCCAGAAGAGAAACAGACACCATGGATACTTTTGTAAATTCTTCTTGGTATTTTTTAAGATATTGTGATTCTCATAATTCAAAAGAAATTTTTGATAAGAAAAAAGTAAAGTATTGGATGCCTGTTGATCAGTATATAGGTGGAGCAGAACACGCCTGTATGCACCTAATTTATTGTAGATTTTATACAAAGTTTTTGAGAGATTTAGGATTATTGGATTTTAATGAGCCAGCAAAAAAGCTTTTTCACCAGGGAATGCTTCATGGAACTGATGGAAATAAAATGAGCAAAAGTCTTGGAAATGTTGTGGATCCACTTGATGTTATTAAAGGATATTCTGCTGATTCTTTAAGATTAGCTTTGATGAGTTTTGCTTCACCTGATTCAGATACAAATTGGGATGAGAAGGTTTTAATTGGAAGTTATAGGTTTTTGAACAAGGTTTATGAAAAGGTTGAGAATCTTAAAGTATCTAAAAAGACAGATGCTAGAATAGAAAGTAAGTTAAATAAAATAATTAAAGAGGTAACAAACGATATTGAAAATTTCAAGTACAATCTTGCAATTATAAAAATAAGAGAGTTGTTTAATTCTTTACCGGAAGAAGTTTCAAAAGATGTTCTTGAAAAAAGTTTGAAACTTTTGAACCCTTTCTGCCCCCATATTACAGAGGAACTTTGGGAAAAAGCGGGGAATAAAGGTTTTATAAGTTTAGAGAGATGGCCCGAGGTTGATGAGAAGAAGATAGATTTAAAATTTGAGAAAGAGGAAGAAGTAATGAGCAAAATTATTGCAGATATCTTAAATATACAGAAAATAGTCGAGGCTCGCGGGGAGAAGAAAAATAGAATTTATGTTTATGTTCTACCTAATGAGAAAGATTACTATAATTCTTCTGAGATAAGTAATAAAGTAGGAAAAGAAGTCACTGTTTTTGTAGTGAATGATTCAAAAAAATATGACCCTCATAATATCTCAAAAAAATCTAAACCAGGAAAACCTGGAATTTATATGGAATAATCAGATTTTTATATGCTCTTTTATTATCTAGTTTATGGGTGATTTCAAATCTGATTCAAGAGGTTCAAAAGATTATTCTACATTTTCTATTCAGAAAAAATACTTAATTTTAACATTATTTGTATTAGTTTTACTTATTTTGTTTTCTGGGGGGTTTGGACTTGTAGATTTTATAAAGGAGAAAATATCCCCTCCGCAAAAAGTTAGTTGTGGAGATGGAACTCTTTACAACAATTGTTCTCTTACAAAACCTTATTTTTGTTTGGATGGAAAACTTATAGATTTATCTTCTCTGTGTGGTTGTCCAGATGGATTTGCTGGGAAAAATAATACCTGTCTCTCTTCTTATCAGACAGATCCTAAAAAAATTTATTTAAAATACATGCTTGGTGGAGAAAGCTATTCAACTGATTTTATAGTGTATGGGGGGTTTGTTGATTATATTTCAAAAATCCCGCGCTCAATTCGTTATTCTCCAGGGGATAATTCTTCAAGAGTAGATTTTAAGTTAAAAGCAATAAATGAAGAGGAGCAAAGAAAGTTTCTAATTCCATTAGTTATTAAAATACAAAATATTACTGATAATGGGGAAGACCAGGCTAGAATAGCAATAAGTATTGTTCAAAATATTCCTTTTGGGACTTCAAATAAGACAGTTACTTTTGGAAATAGTAAAGTTAGTTATTCTAGATACCCTTATGAGGTTCTTTATGATATGGAAGGGGTTTGTGGAGAGAAAACAGATTTGCTGGCATTTTTACTTAGAGAATTAGGATATGAAGTTTCATTTTTCTATTATCCTGAAGAGAATCATGAAGCATTAGGAATAAGCTGTCCAGTAAAAGAAAGTTTGATAGAAAGCGGATATTGTTTTGTGGAAACTACTGGTCCTTCTATAATAACAGATAATAAAATTTCTTATGTTGGAATAGGTAAATTATCTTTCATACCAGAGATGTATTTGATAAGCAGTGGAAAATCATTAGGAGAAAATCTTGAGGAATACAGAGATGCAGCTAGATTAATTAGAATAAGAACTTCTGTTGAAAAATCTGGATTGTTGGGCCCAATTGATAGAAGAATTATGGCAAAAATAGAGGCAAAATATGGTCTTGCTGATAAATATTATGGGTAAAATTTCATTCAAGCACTGCTTTTATTCTTCTAACTCCACTTGACGATGATTCTTCTTTTATAATTTTGAACTTTCCTAATTCACACGTATTTTTTACATGCGGTCCCGTGCAAATCTCCCTTGAGCATTTTTCTATAGTATAAACCGAAACAATATCTCCATATTTGTGCTCAAATATTCCACTTATCCCCTTTTTCTTTGCTTCTTCTAGAGGCATTTCCTCACGTATTACATTACATCCCTTTTGAATACTAGAATTGACTTCCTTTTCTATTTCATTTAATTCCTCGTCTGTTAATTTTCTTGGAAAATTAAAATCAAATCTTAATCTTTCTGCATTTATATTTGAACCTTTTTGGTGTATTGAGCTATCCTTGAGAACTTTTCTTATTGCTGCTAGAAGCAAGTGGGTTGCTGTGTGTAATTTTGTTGTTTCTTGAGAATTATCTGCTAATCCAGATTTAAATCTCCCCTCTGCAGTTGTTCTCGAAAGTTCCTGATGAATTTTACATTCCCCTTCAAAATCTTTTCTTGAGAACTTTATTTTTCTTGCTTTACATTCTTCTTCAATCATTTCAATTGGGAAACCATAGGATTGATATAATAAAAAAGAATCTTTACAAGAAATCTCTTTTTTTCCTTGAGTTATCTTCTCGAATATGTTTATACCTCTTTCAAGAGTTTGTCTAAATTTATTTTCTTCTCTTTCCAATTCTGTAATTATATTATTTCTGTTTTTATTCAACTCAGGATAATCTGGATAAATTTCAATTACAGAATCAACTAATTTAGAAGTAAAATTCTCTTTTATACCCAATAATTGTCCATATCTTATTGCTCTTCTTATTAATCTTCTTAAGATATATCCATGTTCAGTATTGCTTGGTGTTATTCCATCAGAAATTATAAAAGCAGCTGCTTTTATGTGGTCTGCAATTATTCTCATTGATTTTTTATTATCTTCATAATTTTTTTTGAATATCTCCTCAATTTTTTCAATTAAAGGTTTAAAGCACTCTGTGAGGTAGTTATCATCTAGTCCATTAAATAATGCTAAAGTTCTTTCAACTCCTCCACCAAAATCTACATTTTTTTGTTTTAGAAGGCTGTAATTTTCTTTTTCATCTTTATTGTATTGCATGAATACATTATTTCCTAATTCTATCCAATTTTTATCTTGGGGGTCAAATTTTTTTGGAGCTTTCTTTTTACCTACCCAATAAAATATCTCAGAGCAAGGTCCACAAGGTCCTGTTTTTCCTGCCGGCCCCCACCAGTTGTCATCTTTACTTAAAATGGCAATTCTTTCTTTTGGAACTCCTGTTGAAATTAATGCATTAAAAGATTCTATATCTTTTGGAGAATTTTTATCTCCTTCAAAAGCACTTCCTGCTAATTTTTCAATTGGAATATTTAATATTTTTGTTAAAAATTCAAAAGTATATTTTATTGCCTCTTCTTTCCAGTAATCTCCTAAACTCCAATTTCCTAATTGTTCAAAAAAAGTATGATGTTTGATATCTCCGACTTCTTCTATATCTTGTGTTCTTATGCATTTTTGAACATTCACTAATCTTTTTCCTAAAGGGTGTTTTTGTCCAAGAAGAAAAGGGACCAGAGGGTGCATACCTGCTGTTGTAAATAGAACAGTAGGATCGTTTTCAGGAATTAAGGAAGAATTTGGTATTTCTTTATGATTCTTTGATTTGAAAAATTCAATATATTTTTTAATCAATTCTTTACGAGTTATCATTATATTCAAAGAAGTAGTTTACTTTTAAAAATATTGTTTATCCTAGTCTTCTTAACCTTTCTTGAATTTCTACCAATTGACTTTCTAAATCTTTATCTTTGCCTTCTTCTTTTATTTTTAATGGTTTTTCTTCTATAATTTCATTTCTTCTTAGTATATCTGGAAGTTTTATCTTTGGAAAAATTGTATTTAATCTTCCTAAGTTTATCTTAAGATTTTTTATTTTATTTTGAATTTTTAGTTTAGTTGTTAATTCTCCTTTTCTTAATAATTCATACTTTTTTACTGTTTTAAGAATTCTTATAAAATCTCTCTCTGAAGAGAGTAAATCTTTTTTTGCTTGAACGGATTCTTCGTAATCCAGTTTTACGTGAACAACACTTTGTCCTGTCATTCTATCCTTGAGAAAATATCCTGGTTAACTTTTTCTATCTGATTTTTTATCCCTTGTATTTCTGTTTCCCAAGAAGCAAGTTCCTCTTCCTCTTTAGATTTTATTTCCTTTGTATTCTTAATAAGGTCTTCTATTTCGGATATTTGTCCCTTTATTTCTTGAAATATCTTCATGCTTTCTTCAAATTTGTCTATTCTTATGAAAACAGGCTCAGCCTTTTTTGTCATATAGCTTCTTATTGCATAATTTTGAGGAGTCTCCTTTGCTTTTGATGAAACACTTTGTTGAGAGGGTTGATAATCGTTAAACTCTTCTCTAACTGATGGTTTTTGTAGAGGTTTCTGCATTGATGGAGTTCTTTCTTGAGATAGTTGATAGTCGCTAAAATCTTCCATAACTGATGGTTTTTGTAGAGGTTTCTGCATCATTCCTTTGTTTTCTTCCTTGTGGAAATCCTCTGCATCAAAAACCTCTTCTTCCTCTTTTTTCCCAGATATTGCTTCTTTTATAGTATTTTGAGAAAATTTATTGCCTAAAGTATTGTTTGGAAATCTTGGTAGTTGAGGCAAGCGCTCATCTTCTTCATAGGAGAATTCATGCATTGCAGGTAGTTCTGGTAATTTTGGAAGTTCAGGAAGTTCAGGAATTTTTAAGCTCTTCATCTCCTCTTTTTTACCTTTTTTTCCGAATAAACCCATTTTTTTGTCTTCTTTGATATACTCTTTTTAATATATATAAGACATAATACAGGTTTAAAAACTTTTATTTTTAATGTTTTTTGGAATAGAAAAATATATAATAGAATTATTTTTAGTACTTGGATGCTAAAAAATTTTCTGAAGGAGGTTATTTCTATTGTTGTTGGAAAATCTGCAGAAGAGATTGTAGATTTGCTCGACGGAGATAAATATGTTAATGAATTTATAATCGCAAAGAAATTGGACTTGACTATAAATCAAGCAAGGAACATACTTTATAAGATTTCAGATCATGGGCTTGTTTCTTCAATAAGAAAAAAGGATAAGAAGAAAGGGTGGTATACCTATTTTTGGAAAATAGAAGTTTTGAAGTCTCTTGAATTTTTAAGAGAACTTGTTTTGAAAAATCTCACCCAGTTGAAGAATCAGATAAAAAGCAGAGAAACTAAGAGATTTTATGTTTGTGAAAGATGCAATATAGAATACAATGAGGAAAATGCAATGCTTCATGATTTTATATGTAATGAATGTGGGGAAGTCTTTTCTGCAAAGGATAATGAGAAAGTTCTTAAAGAATTCAAGAGGAACGAAGAAAAATTAGAAAATAAGCTAAAGATAATAAAGAATGAGATAAACATTGAAAAAGCGAAGCTTGAGAAGATTAAAATGAAAGAAATTAAGAAGATTGAAGGAGAAAAGACAAAACAAAGAGAAGAGTCTAGGAGATTGCAAAAGCAAATAAGAGAAAAAGAAAAAAAAGAGAACTTAAAAAAGAAATCTCCCAAAAAAGTAAAAACAGGTATCTCAAAAAAGAAAAAGAAAAAGATAAAGAGCAAATCTGTAAAAAAGAAGATTAAAAAATCCAGAAAAAGAAATAAATAAAATTTTAATTTTAATATGGCTTATGTATATACAGTTAATTCAAATCCAAGACCAAGAAAGATATTATCTAATCTTGTTAGTTTGAACACAATTTTTATAATAATTAATGTTCTTGCATTTATTCTTTTTACAGCACTTATCTCTTTAAAAGTTGTTTCAATAGATGTTATAGCAATAAAACCATCAAATATACTTGCCGGCAAATATCTTTGGACTTTTCTGACAAGCATGTTTATGCATGCAGGATTTTTTCATTTGCTTGTGAATATGCTTTCTTTAATGTTCATAGGCTCTCTTGTTGAGAAAATAATAGGTAAAAGAAGATACTTTTGGTTTTACATGCTTTCAGGTATTTTTGCCGGAGTGTTTTTTGTTTTGATGAGTTTAATATTTACTGGAGATTTTGGACTTTATGCAGTTGGTGCTTCTGGAGCCTTGTTTGGTTTAATTGGATTGCTTATGCTGCTTACTCCAAATCTTCCTGTTTATATTATGTTTATACCAATTCCAATAAAGATGAAGTATGCTGCTCCCGGTATGCTTATTTTGTTATGGATTATTTCGGTGGCTGGAAATATTTCAATAGGTAATACTGCCCATCTTGGAGGATTAATAGTTGGTCTTATTTATGGTTTATTTTTAAGAACAAAGTACAAGAATAAAACTTCTTATATAAGAAAGCATTTTAGTTAGGTTTATATATAATTCTTGAATATTTTTGTTTATGAATAAGAGCAAATATAAAATTTGTACTTATTCATTTAACAAGTAAAATGAATAAAAGAAAAAAGAGAGAGAAGATTGGAAATTTTTTTAGAGAAAATTATTCTAAAAGCTGGGGATATATTAAAGAGTCAAAAAAGTTCATATGGGGAGTAGTTATTATTTTCGTTGTTTCAGCAATCATAGGATTTTTCTTCCAACCTCCAGAGATTGTTAATGCAATTTTGGATTACATAAAGAATATATTAGCAAAGACAAAAGGAATGTCTTCAATTAGAATGATTGGATTTATATTCCTAAATAATCTTCAGAGTGGATTTATGGGTATTATTTACGGGTTTTTTCTTGGGATATTCCCAATCTTGGCAACTTTTGCAAATGGTTATGTTGTGGGGTATGTTTCTTCTTCTGCAATCTCCTCTTCTGGAGTAAGTTCACTGCTAAATCTTTTTCCCCATGGAATATTTGAGTTGCCCGCCATTTTCATTTCATTTGGAATGGGCATAAAGTTTGGTACCTTTATATTTCAAAAGAAAAAAATGGAACATTTTGAAAAGTTCCTTATTAATTCTTTGAGAGTCTTTGTTTTTATAGTATTGCCTCTTTTGTTTATAGCAGCAATTATTGAAGGAGGTTTAATTTTTCTTCTTAAATAGAAATATTTATTTTATCCTTTTATCTCACTTATTCCTAAAATTATAAGAATTAATCCTATTAGTGCAACAATCCATGTTAATGCCCCTTTAAAGACTGTCCAAGCTGCAACTCCCCAAGAGTCTAAAGGCATTCCTGGAAGAACTAGAGCTATAACTCCTACAAGAAGAATAACTCCTAGAATCAATTCAAGCCACTTGTTCATTGTAGGCTTATAGAGCATGTTTCATTTAAAAAGATTTTGATAGTCTAACTTATAGTTTGAATTTATCATCAATAGTTTTTTAAAATCATATTTTATGTTAATTGTATGAGAGAAATGCATTTTCTCAGGAAAATAAAATGAGAGAAGTAAAGCCAGTAAATATTAAAAAAAGTATGAAAGTTTCAGAGTTGGTTCAGGAAATGAGCGGAGCAGGTTTTGGAGCAGGAAAGGTAGCACTTGCTTCAGAAATTATGAAGTTAATGTTTCAAGATAAGGAATGCAAAGTTTTCCTTGGGGTTGCTGGAGCAATGGTTCCGGCTGGGATGAAAGAGATTATAATTGATATGCTTGATGAAGTAGATGTATTTGTTACTACAGGGGCAAATCTAACCCATGATTTAATTGAAGCCATAGGAGAGAAACATTATTTAGGAGATGAGAATATGGATGATTTGGAGCTTAATAAAAAGGGATTTGATAGAATTTACAATGTTTTAATGTCTAATAAAGTTTATGAGAAACTTGAGGATTTTTTTGAAAAGCATTTTGAAGAAATGAAGGATTGTGAAAATATTAAAGAGTTTTTATGGAAAATTGGAGAGATTGTCTCAAAACAAGGAGGAAAAGGAATTTTAGTTAAGTGTTATGAGAAGAAGATTCCTATTTTTTGCCCAGGAATTGCAGACTCTGGAATAGGATTGATGATTTGGGGGAGAATTGCAGGAGGAAAAGGAAAGACAAAGGTTGAAGTATTTGGTGACGTGAATGATATTATAGACATAGCTTGGACTTCAAAGAAAAACGGAGTTATTTACATTGGCGGGGGACTTCCAAAAAATTTCATACAACAGTCTTTACAGTTCTCGAAAGGGGCAGATTATGGAATTCAAATTACAACAGATAGAGCAGAATCTGGGGGGAGTTCAGGCGCTCCTTTGAGAGAAGGTATTTCTTGGGGGAAAATGAATTCAAAAGCAAGGTTTGTGGATGTAAATTGTGATGCTACAATTGCCTTGCCCTTAATATATGCCTCTTTGCTTTAATTGCTCAATTTCTCATAAAAGTTTATATATATCTTATTTATACTTTTTTTATGGATGAAAAGGAAGAGATAGGTGAATTATTTATTCCTCAAGGTGAGCAAGAGAAAACAATTGTTGAAAAAGATTTTATGGATGTTCTTAAAATGGTTGCTCCAGGGACTTCAATAAGAATTGCAATGGATGATTTAGTCAATGCAGGGATGGGTGCACTGATAGTTATAGATAATGGAAATACAGCTTCTGTGTACCAAAGGGGATTTAGTATTCATTCAAAATTTAGCCCTCAGAAACTCGTTGAGCTTGCAAAGATGGATGGAGCAATTATTCTTTCAGGAAATGTAAAGAAGATATTATATGCAAATTCTTTTCTCTCTCCAAATCCAGAGATAACTACTAGAGAGACAGGAACCAGACACAAATCCGCAGAGAGAACCGCAAAACAAACTGGAGCTATAGTGATTGCAATTTCTGAGAGGAAGAAGAAGATTACTATCTATCAAGGAGATAAGAGGCATGAACTTAAAGAAAGTTCTGAAATTTTGAGAAGAGCGGCAGAAACCCTTCAAATTTTGGAAAAACAAAGAGAGAGTTTTAACGAAGCATTAACTAATCTTAATTTAATGGAATTGCAGAGAATTGTTACTGTAAAAGATGTTTGTGGAGTGATACAAAGATTTGAGATTATAAAGAGAATTTCAGAAATTGTAAAGAGATATCTAATTGAACTTGGTAAAGAGGGAGCAATTGTAAGTATGAGCTTAAAGGACTTAACAAATGGACTTGATAGGGAAGAAGAACTTCTTCTTAAAGATTATTTTGGTGCTAATTATTCTTATGCAGAAAAAGTTCTTGAAAAAATGGATTTTGATTTTCTATTGGAACCTTTTAGCATATCAAGAATGTTGTTTGAAGAATTGCATGATAAGCAGATTTCTCCAAAAGGCTTGAGAATCTTAAGCAAGACCAATATACTTGAAAGGTATATAAGTTCTTTAATTTCAAATTTCCAGTTTCTTGATAAAATTTTGCTTGCAAATGATGAAGAATTGTTGAGAATATTCCAAAATGAAGGAATGCTCTCCTTTTTTAAGGAAGAAATATATAGTCTTAGGGAAAAACTTAGTGTTGGAAAGTCAATATAATTGAATATATTTAATTATCGTAAACAGTCTCTAATTATTTTAAGTAATATCTATACAATCTGTTAATACCAAAATACTAATTAATATAACGAATTATATTAAAGATAGTTGATAACTAATTGAGTTGTATATTCCCCCTTCCAAAACCTTATATAATAAACTTTTTTGTTTATTTCATGTTAAGTACAAAACAAATAGAAGAAATAAAAATCCATTTGAATGCTGCTCAGAATCCAGTTTTCTTTTTTGATAATGATCAAGACGGACTTTGTAGTTTTCTTCTTCTTCAAAAATATATTGGGAGAGGAAAGGGGTTTCCAATAAAAACCTCTCCTGCCCTGACAAAAGATTATTTCAGAAAAGTTGAAGAATTTAATTCTGATTATATTTTTATACTTGATAAGCCAGAGGTTTCAGAAGAATTTGTGCTGGAAGTTGAAAAGAGAAATATTCCTATAGTTTGGATTGATCATCACGATACTCCTTCACAGAAAATACCAAAATATATAATTTATTACAATCCTTTACTTGGAGAGGAGAAAACCAACGAACCTATAACCTATATCTGTTACAAAATAACAAACAGAAAAGAAGACTTATGGCTGGCAGTTGTGGGGTGCATCTCTGATAATTTAGTACCTGATTTTTACAAAGATTTTATGAAAGATTTTCCTGATTTGTGTAAAGATTACAAAAATGCCTTTGATATATTCTATGGTTCTGAGATAGGAAGGATTGCCAGGATATTAGGATTTGGATTAAAAGACAGGATAAGCAATGTAATAACCATGATTAAATTTTTAATTTCTTCCGAAGGTCCCCACGACTTTCTTGAGGAGAACAACAAAAATAAATCAATTCACAAAAGATTTCAGGAAATAGACAAGAAATATCAAAAAATTTTGTTGAAAGCAAAAAAGTGTGGAAATTTAAGCAATATTATTTTTTTCAAATATGCTGGAGATACTAGTATGAGTTCAGATATTGCTAATGGTTTGAAATATCTCTTTCCTGATAAGTTTATAGTAGTTGTTTACACAAAAGGAGTTAAAGCAAATATCTCTGCAAGAGGGAAAAATGTTAGGGAAATTATATTAAAATCTATTGAAGGGCTTGAAAATTCTACAGGGGGAGGACATGAAAATGCTGTTGGAGCCCAGATTAGAAAAGAAGATATAGGACAGTTTGAAAAAAACGTGAGAGAGCTTGTAAAATAATTTGTATGGGTCTGTCTATATCTTTTAGTGAATATAAATATTTATAAGGGGTTTGTTCTTGTATAAATTATGGAAGTTAGACTGAATAGAATGCACTGGAGAAATTGTATACTTGATTTAGTCTATACTTTCAATATTAAACTAAACTCAATTTAATCTGACTTTAGATCTGGATTGAATTGAGGCATGATTCTTTCTAGATTTGGCAGGCTGGATTAAGTGGATGTTGGTTTTCATGAAAAATGGAGCGGAAAAGAGAAACAATGGAACAAAAAATGGTAGAGCAAGAGCTGAGCAAGTTGATGGCTTTTACTTTAGAGCTTGAAGATGAACTCAATGCTGTTGTAAAATATGAATAGCCCAAATGCATAAAGAAATTTCTTCTTACTTGCTAGTTTATCTCATCTATTTTGAAAAATAAATAGGTTTAATTATCGTGAACAATATTTATTTAAATTATAATTAGTTTAACACCCGAATATTAAAATTGTTGATAACTAAATCATTTTTCTTGAAAATTAGTAGCTTCGACCAATATATACAACCTTTGTTGCTGGTTTTCCACAAAATAAACACTTTCCATTTGCTTTTTCATTTTTGTTTGCTAGAGTTCCTCTTACATCTCCTAATAACTCTTTTTCAACAGTTTCTGCACAGGGGATACCTGGTTTGTCTGTTGAACAAAAGTTTATTCTTGCTAATTTCCCTTCAGATAAGGCTTCTTTTATTTCTTTTTTGGTTGAACAGGAAACTATTCTGTTGTGCAGGAATTTGTCTGCTTTTTCCCTTAGTCTAATATCAAATTCTTTTCCAAGTTTGCTTATTTTCTTTAAATCTCTTAGTTTGAGAATTTCTCTCTTTTTTGTATCTCTAGTAAAGAGTATTGCCTCTTCTTTCTTCAGTTCTTTTTCACCTAATTCAATCCTGAATGGAACCCCTTTTAATTCCCAGATATTATATTTTTCTCCTGGGCGTTTATACTCTCTTTCATCTATTTCTGCTTTTATGTTCTCTTTTTCTAATTTATCTAAAATTTCTTTGGATTTCTTCAGAATTTTATTTTTGTTTTCTGCATTGAATATTGGTACGATTATCACTTGTAGGGGGGAGATTGAATAAGGTAAGATTAGTCCAGAATCATCTCCATGGGTTGCAATTACAGAAGCTAATATTCTTGAAACTGCCGGGCCGTAAGCTGTTGTCCAGAGATATTCTTCTTTTTCTTCTTTATTTTTGAAAGTTGCACCAAATGCTTTTGAGAATTTTTGCCCCATTAGGTGAGTTGAAGGTTGTTGTATTAATTTTCCATCTGGCATAAAGCAATCTGAACCAACTGTGTATTCTGCACCTGCGAATTTATCCCACTCTGGTCTTTTCATTGGGAGAAATGGAACTCCATAGATTTGATGCATAACTTTTTCAGTTGTGTCAATATCTTCCTGAACCTGAGCCTCTGCCTGTTCTTTTGTCTCAAATGCATCATGGCACTCAATCCAGATAAATTCTCTCCCCCTGATTAGGGGACGGGTTGCTTTAGTGTCCATTCTGAAAACAGAACCTCTTTGGTATAATTTTAAAGGTAAATCCCTGTAACTTCTTACCCATAATTTAAACATTGGTGTGTAAAGAGTTTCAGAAGTGGGTCTCAAGGCAAGTTCTTTGTTTTCTCCAATATCTTTCAACCAAAAAACTTCAGGAGTAAACCCCTTTATATGCTCTGATTCTTTCATTAGATTTTCTTTTGGTATAACTGAGGGCATGAAGGTTGGTTTATGCCCCTTTTTCTGTAGTTCTTTCTCTAAATATTCAAACATGTTCTCAATTGTTAAAGCAGCCCATGGGCGGATAACTGTAAATCCCTTCACATCTAATCTTAAATCAATTAATTCTGCTTTTTCCAAAACTTGGGTGAACCACTCTGAGAAATCCTCTTGTTTTTTTACAGTTAAACCCTCTTCTGATCTTTTTTCTTCCATTATTAAATAGAGTAAAGAGTGTATTTAAAATTATTCAATTAAGTGTTGGAATTATATTCTTTTAAGATGTTCTCTAACTCTTCCACTTCCTGCTTTCTTTAACTTTTCTTTTAATTCTTTGTCAACTCTAATTAAATAAATATATGGATAATTTTTCTTCTTGTTTTTTCCAGTCATAGTTTTTTCAGTCTTCCAAACTTTATAAATATTTTTGTAATACAAATATATACTATTTTATAATAAAGTTTATAAACTTATATGTATTACAAATATGATGATAGAGATAACTCCTGAGTTGGCTGAAATTTGTGGAATTCATGCTGGTGATGGTTACATGAGATTGAGAGAAAGAAATAAGGGAGAAGTAGATATTAGTGGAGACGTTGAAGAAAAAGGTTATTATGATACACATGTTATTCCTTTATTTAATCAAGTATTTGATTTAGATATCAAGGGAAAACTATTTTCTAGAGGGTCTTATGGGTTTGTTAGCTATAAACAAGAGATTAGGGATGCTCTGATTAGTTTGAGTTTTCCTACTGGAAAAAAGTCAAAATCTGTTAAAATTCCTGAATCTATATTAAAAAGCAGAGATTTCAAAATTTATGGAGCCTTTTTAAGAGGATTATTTGATACAGATGGAAATTTGTCATTTAGGAAGTCTTATGAAGGGATTAATAAATTTAATAAGCATTATAATAATTATCCAACTATAAAAATAGTTACGATTTCTAGAGATTTAGCTGAAGGAGTTATTAAAATACTTCATGAGTTGGATATTCTTTTTAATTATCATTCTAGAGATTCTAAGAAATCTAATGAAAATAGAAATTATATTATAACAATTAGTGGAATTGATGGTTTTGATAAGTGGATGAATCTTATTGGAATGAAAAATCCCGTTAAACTTACAAGGTATTTAGTTTGGAGGAAATTTGGTTTTTGTCCAACTAAGATTAGTTTAAGTCAAAGAGAAGATATTTTAAATGATAAATTAGACCCTTATAGTATTGGGCCTGTGATGTAAAGGATAACATAAGCGGTTTCGGCCCGCTTTATCTAGGTTCGATTCCTGGCAGGCTCATCATTTATTAAATATCATTAAGTTTTTAATTGTTGATTCTTTTGTTCTTAACATGGAAATTCATGCTAAACCCGGAGATTTTGTTGAAGTTCATTTTGGAAAATTAATCTATGAAGGAGTTCTTCTTGAGAGTCCTGAATCTGAAAAAGGGATTATTCTATTGAAATTAAGCAACGGATATAATGTTGGTTTTAATAAGAAAGAAATTGTGAAGGTTGAGATATTGAAAAAATTCAGTGAAAAGGAAAGTAAATTTGAGATTAAGAAAGATTCATTAAAACCAAACATAGCTATGATTATAACTGGCGGGACAATTGCCTCGCGATATAATCCCAAAACAGGAGGAGTTCACCCCTTAGATAGTCCAGAAAGTCTGTTTAAATTTTACCCTGAGTTGTTTGAAAAAGTTAATATCTTAAAGATAGAAACTCCTTTTATGAAATTTTCAGAAGAAATGAATTTTAAAGATTGGCAAAGGATTGCAAAAACATGTGAGAAATTGTTGAATGATTCAAATATACAGGGAGTTGTAATTACTCATGGAACTGATTTCTTACATTATACTTCTAGTGCTTTGAGTTTCATGCTTGGGAAATTGAACAAGCCAGTTGTCCTTACATATTCTCAGAGAAGCATTGACAGGGCCAGTTCAGATGCAAATTTAAATTTGCAGTGTGCTGCTGAAGTTGCTGGATTGAGCGATATTGCAGAAGTTGTATTAGTTGGGCATGCAAACTCCGAGGATAATTTTTGTTATGCAATGCCGGGCGTGAAGATTAGAAAAATGCATAGTTCCAGGAGAGATGCATTCAAGGTTATTAATGGAAAGCCTATTGCAAAAGTCTTTCCTGAAAAAGGCATAGAAATACTTGATGTTTTTAACAAAAGAAACAATGGAAAAAAGATTAGAATTAATACAAAATTTGAAGAAAAAGTCGCTCTAATTAAATTTTATCCAGGGCAGTCACCTGAAATTTTAGATTATTATTTCAAGAATAAATACAAAGGAATTGTTTTGGAATTAAGTGGCTTGGGGCATACTTCATCTAACTGGATTAAAAAAATTAAAGAACTTTCAGAAAAAGGAATGATTTTTTGCGGAACTTCCCAATGCATTAATGGAAGGGTTGATGGGTTGGTTTATTCTACAGGAAGAAAATTAATTGAGGCAGGAGTTATTTATTTAGAAGATATGCTAAGTGAAACAGCTTTAGTAAAGCTTGGTTGGGTTCTTGGACATAGTGAATGGGCAAAATCAAAGGAAAAGATTAAAGAGAAAATGCTTGAGAATATTGCAGGTGAATTTAATAAACGGTTAGAAGAATAAAATGAAAAAAATTTATTTGATTATTGGAATTATCTTTCTATTGATATTTGGCTGGATTTTTATCAGATTTTTTATTGGTGGAAGTGAAGATGATTGGATAAAAGATTCTCAGGGGGTTTGGATTAAGCATGGGAATCCTTCCAATACTCCAGAGCAAGTTTTGGAGCAACAAGAAGCAATTAGTTGTGCTCTTGGTAAATTTAATAGTTTTACAGGAGAGATCAATTCACAATGTTTAGGTGTTTGTGGTGATTATGCTGTTGATATTGTTCATGTTCTAAGGGAATCTGAAGATAATAAACCTGAAAATCAGTGTGAAGATTATTCTAATGGGATAGTTAATCATTTTATTGAGTTAGATAAAGATGGAAATATTGTAAGAATTGTTTAAATGACAGGTTTTTTAAAAACATTTGAATTATTTATTCTATGAAAGTAAGTGCTGGGCTCTTAATGTATAAAATTCTTGGGATGAAAATATTGGTTTTTTTGGTTCATCCAGGAGGACCTTTTTGGAAAAGTAAAGACAAAGGGGCATGGAGTATTCCAAAGGGGGAAATAGAGGATAACAAGAATCTATTTGATGTTGCAAAAAAAGAATTTATAGAGGAGACAGGAATCAAAACAGATATTTCAGAAGGAGGTTCTATTTATCTGGGAGAAGTAAGACAAAAATCCGGGAAAATTGTTCATTGTTGGGCATTTGAGGGTGATTTTATGGGAAAAATTAACTGCAAAAGTTTTGTTAAAATGAATTTTGGAGAGGAAATTATTGAGTTTCCAGAGGTTGATAAAGGGGAATTTTTTGATATTAAAAAAGCGGAAGAAAAAATAAATCCTGCCCAGTTTGAATTTATTAAAAAATTGACTGATAAATTGGGTCTCAAAAAATTCGAGAAACAGGGGAAATTATTTTAATTTTGTTGTTATCTTCTTTTGGTTAATTTTTTTTCAATTCTTTCAAGTTGCCTCTGAATTTGTTCAATTTCTTTCTCTGCTTTTCTATTTACTGAATAATCATATTGTGCCCTTTGCCTATCTTTCTGAGCTTCTCTGTTTTGAGACATAAGTATTATTGGAGCTTGAATCGCTGCAACAGATGATAAAATTAAGTTTAATAAAATAAATGGATAGGGATCCCAAGTTTTAATCCAAGCATAGACGTTTATTAATATCCACAAAATTAATATTATTAAAAATAAAATTATAAATGTCCAACTACCTGCTAATCTTGTTAATTTATCTGCTGCTCTTTGCCCAAATGTTGTTGGAAAGATATTTGGATGAGTAATTGCATGAATTTTTTCCTGAATATCCTCTTTCTTTTTCATAGTTTATTTAATCTGGATTAAGTTATAAGTTTAATTATTTATTAGTTGTAACTTATTAATGGTAGCAAATAGAAGGGTTTAAATAAATTGAAAGATTTAAGAAATCATGGAAAAAGCTAATAAAGATTTTTGTGAATTTATTAAAGATAGAATTTCTAAAACAAATAGAAGAAATTCTAATTGTGCCGGGACTGCTCTTTATATTGTTGGAGAATTGGAAGAGGATGGAGTTATAAATAAAAGCAAGTCTAAAGAGATTCTCTCTAATCTTAAACGAGATTTTTCTCCTGAAAAAGGATATATTGTTTATTGGGGATTGGATGGAGTTCCTTTTCATATAGGTGTTATTCTTGATGAATTGCCTTTAATGGTTGTTCATAGAAGCGGAAACAATGGCCTTTTGATTAAAGATTCATTAGATGAATTAAATAGTTATTTGTTTAAACATACTGAGCTTCGTCCAATATATAAAATACCAAGTAAATTAGAGAGTTTTTTAATTTAAAATGAAAAGATATTTTTTATCTTATAATGTACTAACAAAAGATTACTATTTAGATTATGGTTGCTTTGATTCTCAGAGAGAATTTCTGGGGAAAATAAATCCAGAAGGACTGATAAAGAAGTTAAAAGAAATTTTGCCTATGCACAGGCTGATTACAATTTATAGTGAGAGAGATCTTGATAATTCTATAAAAGAGCTTTTGTTAAATAATTTTAAAAATACAAGGGTAAATTTACAGTTTAAAAAAGACTTGGAAAGTTTATGCTAAAATTTAATAATCCTTTTTTCTTGTTGTTTTTATGCTAAATGTTAATTATACTGAATTAAAGTTTAAATCAGGATTAGAAATTCATCAGCAGTTAGATAGTCATAAACTATTTTGCAATTGTCCTTCTATATTAAGAAACGATGAGCCTGACTTTTTGGTTGAAAGAAAACTCCATGCAGTTGCAGGAGAATCAGGGGAAGTGGACACAGCAGCACAATATCAGGCAAATCTAAAAAAAGAATTTGTTTATCAAGGTTATAAAAGTAATACTTGTCTAGTTGAACTTGATGAAGAACCTCCTCATGAGATAAATCAAGAGGCATTGAAAATAGTCCTTCAAATCTCTCTGCTTTTGAATTGTAAGATTATTTCAACAACCCAAATCATGAGAAAAACAGTTATTAATGGAAGCAATACTTCTGGGTTTCAAAGAACAGTATTAATTGCGAGAGATGGATATATTGAAACTGCTCTTGGAAGAGTAGGAATAGATACAATCTGCTTGGAAGAAGATGCTGCAAGAGAAGTTAAAAAAGAGGGAAATAAAGTTTATTGGAATTTAGATAGATTAGGAATACCCTTAGTTGAAATTGCAACCGCACCCGATATAAAATCTGCAGAACAAGCAAAAGAAGTTGCTTTGTATATTGGAGATGTTTTAAGGAGTTGCAAAGTTAAGAGAGGAATTGGAACAATAAGGCAGGATGTTAATATCTCTATCTTGAATGGAAATAGAGTTGAGATGAAAGGAGTTCAGGATATGAAAACATTTGTCAAGACAATTGAAAACGAAGTATTAAGGCAGAAAGAATTATATGATAAGAAAATGTCAACACAAGCCGAGGTTAGAAATTCTTTGTCTGATGGCACCTCTGAATTTTTAAGACCAATGCCGGGAGCAGATAGAATGTACCCTGAAACTGATTTACCTTTACTGAAAATATCTAGAGAATTTGTTAATGAAATAAAGAAAGAATTGCCTAAATTGAGAACAGAAGTTGCAGGAGAATTAAAATCTCAGGGATTATCTGAGGAAATGATAAAATTGGTTTTAAGTGAAAATAGAGTTGATGAAATTAAGATTCTTTCTGAAATTTATAATAATCTTAATTTTATTGCAAAGATGATTCTTTTATTTCCAAAAGAAATTGCGTCTAAGACAGGAAAAAAATTAGAAGAAGTCGAGAATATTTTGCAGGAATATTATGATGATGTCTTAATTAAAATTAAAAAGAAAAAGATAACAGAGGGAGAAGTTAAGGAGATAATGATAAAATTAGTTAATGGAGAGAATTTTGAGGAGATACTTAATGTTGAAAAAGCAGATAATTCTGAGATTGAAGAGAAGATTTTGAAGCTAATAAAGAGCAAACCTGGATTGAATGCAAATGCTTATATGGGATTGGTAATGGCAGAGATGAAAGGCAAAATAAGTGGAAAAGAAGCTATGGAAATAATTGATAAATTGCTGAAATAACAATATTAATAAATTGTATTTTTCTTTAACTTTAATGGAAAGAGCTATGATTGAAGATATAAAAATGGGCAAAGAGGTTTTGCTCAAGGGTTGGGTATATGAAATAAGAACTCTTGCTAAATTGGGTTTCATGTTATTGAGGGATAAATCTGGAATAGTTCAATGTGTTGTTCAGGGTGAGAAATTGATGAAGAAACTTTCTGAATTGACTCTTGAGAGTGCTGTTGAGATAAATGGAAAATCAAAATCTGCTAATGTCAAGGCAGAGTTTGCCAGAAAAGAACTTGAAGTAGATGTTGAGAAGCTTGAGATAATAAGTAAGGCAGAGAAATTACCCATTCATGTTAATGAAAAAACAACTACAACTGAATTTTCAACAAGATTAGATAACAGATTTTTGGACATAAGAAAGCCAAAAATTCAAGCAATTTTTGAAATACAGACAGTAATTGCAAATGCCTTTAGAGAATATTTTTACAATAAAGGATATATTGAAATCCAGCCCCCATGCATAATTGGTGCAGCTTCAGAAGGAGGAACAGAATTATTTGAGGTTAAATATTTTGAGCAGAAAGCATATTTGGCACAATCTCCTCAACTATACAAGCAAATTTTGGCTTGTTCTCTTGAAAAGACTTTTACTATAACTCCTGTTTGGAGAGCTGAAAAGCACAATACTACTCGTCATATTAATGAAATTAGGCAGATGGATATTGAATGTGCTTTTACAAATCAGATGTCTATAATGAAAGAACTTGAAGAAGTTGTGAAATTTATTATTAAACAAGTTTTAGAAAAATGCAAAACTGAATTAGAAAGTCTTGGAGTAAAAAATTTGAAAATTCCTAAGGGAGTTTATTTGAGTTATGAAGAAGCAATTAAAAAAGTAAAAGGAAAATTCGGAGAGGATTTTACTCCAGAACAAGAAAGAGAACTTTGCAACCTTTATCCTGGAGATTTAGTCTTTACTTATTCATGGCCTTCTTCTATAAAACCCTTTTATATTATGACTAAAGATGAGAAGAAAGACGCAAAATTAAGTGAAGGGTTTGATGCACTTTACGGAGGACTTGAAATTTCTTCTGGTGGGCAGAGAATCCATATACCAGAATTATTAATTGAAAGACTAAAGAATAAGGGATTGAATCCAAAAAATTTTACTTCTTACATAGATAGTTTTAGATATGGTGCACCCCCTCATTCTGGATGGTCAATTGGTTTGGAGAGAATAACTCAAATTATCTGCGGATTGGATAATGTCAAGGAAGCAACAATGTTTCCAAGAGATAGAACTAGACTAACACCTTAAGATAATTTTGATTATTCTTATTTATTCCCTCCCACCCTCCCTTAGAGAAGATCGTTATCTGTAACAGTTAGGTTATTATGATTAGTCAATTTTAGTATTAAAATTGGTGATTAGGTAAGTTCCGGACTAATTACGCCCCTTTTTAATACAAATATCAA
>CAYNWY010000001.1:9015-33825 GCA_964401065.1 Candidatus Woesearchaeota archaeon | reverse complement strand
TTAACATAAGAAACATTGAATTCTTAAATAGGGAATCTCCCATTATGCTTTCATAGAGGCTTTTCATGAAATATTGACATAAATTCCATTTTTAAAGATTGTTTATTGAGTGTTGGGATAAAACTTTGTCCCACCCTAATTCGCAATCTCTTTAGTTGTGGATTAGTACAATTTCTCTAAAGAAATTGCTCACCCTCCCCCAGAGAGATTAGTTATCACTCAAACCATTCGTGTGCAAATGTATAATAAAATTACTCTGGCAGATAGCTTAACGCATTCCCGCCCACCCAACCCCCAACATTTCACCTTGATAACTTATTTCTCTAAATTACTTTATTATAAAATTACTCTGGCAGATAACTCATTCATCCTCTGCATCAGGCTCAGGCAACCCTTCTATCTTCAACTTCTTCCCAACTTTCTTCCTTTCCTTTTTTACTCTTTCCCTGTATTTCATGCCAGATATATTATGCATCTCTTTTTGTTCTTCTGTCCTCTTCTTGTATATGTGTGTTTTCCTCTTCACTTTTCTGTTTATATAATCAGAAGGAGTATTTTTCACAAGAATCTTTTTCATTTCACTACGCAGACTCAGCCCATCCTTTTCTGCTTTCTTTTCAATGGCATATTTAAGCCAGTCATCAATTATTACTGTTATAGGAGTTTTGGAATTATCAGCTTTTCCAATCCTGCTTCTAATTTCTGCTCTTTTAGGTCTCCCAGCATTAGAAAAAGCATTTTCAATCACATCTTGCGGATATCCCTTGTCAAGAAGGCCTTTCTTTATAATATCGTCCCTAAATCCCTTTATCCTTGCCCCTTTTATGTAGTCTATGAATCTTTCTATTTCCATTATGCAACTTACAATAAACTAAAGAAAAAGGATATTATAAATTTTCCCCATTTCCCCCTCCACACTTGATTTTACATTGATAACTTAACTTCTTAATAATATAAATCCAAGACAAATTACACATAGAATCAGAGTCCAGATAATTATGCTTCTATGTTCTTCTATGAATCTGTTAGCTTAATCGAAAGGGTTTTAAATTCTATTATATTTTATAAGGTATGGAAAAGACTGGAGAAGATAAAAGAGCAAAGTTTCTTAAAATATATGCGGATATTCCAGAAGGATTAAGAAAAGATATAATAGTTGTTATTGATAAGAAACCTTATACATGGAATACCTCTTTCATTGAGATTCAAGGAAGTACCTCTCTTGGAGAGAAAATCTTAAAAGCATTGAGAAACATGGGATTAATATGACTAACGAAGAAATTAATCAAGAAATGAAAGAAGTTGTTATAATGAGAATAGAGTCAATGCCATCTAATTTAAGATTATCTATAGGAAATAATAAAAGTCTTACAAAAGAAGAGATGATTAAACATGTAAGAGAAGAAGATGATACTGGAAGACAAATAATTAATTCTCATATTTCCTTTATGAAGGCCATTGCAAGAGGAGATTTTACTAAAGCGATAACCAGTATTTAATATGAAAAAGGGAATTTTAATGACTTTACCAAGACATGATGATATAACTGAGTATTTGTCTCAGTTTTCTCAACAAATAGAAGATTTAGCAAATGAGAAGAATATAGAGATTAAATCTTTAAGAGATAGAGAAGCAGTTAAAATTGTTTTTGAAAAGATAATAAGAAATCAAGATTATAAGATGATTATCCTCAATGGACATGGTTCTGAAGATCACATAAATGGATATAAGGAAACAATTCTCCAAGCAGGGATGAATGATTCTATAATAAGGGATAGAATAGTTTATGCTAGGTCTTGCAATGCAGCAGTAATTTTAGGAGTCAAATGCACAGAAAATTCAAAAGAAGGCTGTTTTATTGGATATGATAGACCTTTCCAGTTTTATGTTGAAATTAGATGGACAGGCAATCCAATAAAAGATAACACCGCTAGACTTTTTTTAGAATCATCTAATTTAGTCCCAATTTCTTTGATAAAGGGTAATTCTGCTAATCATGCAAATGAAAATTCAAAAAAACAAATGCTAAAAAATATAAGAAAAATTATTTTAAATCCAGATGCAGAATCGTTTAAAATAGCCGAAGCATTGTGGAATAATTATGAAGGACAAGTAATTCTAGGAAATGAGAATGCTTCTTTTATAAATTAAATATTAATCTGGGTTATAATTAAACGATACGATTTCACTTAGATAACTACTTCTTCTCCATCCACTAATCTACTTTAAGAGATTCTGGTATTCAGTGTTTCATCCACTTATAACACACCAACCAAAACAGCGCGAAGTAAATAAGGAAGAAAATCATTCCAGAATAACTATGATATAAGCCTAGAGCTAGGTTTCTTGAAATATATGCACCAACTAACATTAATGTGAAAACTCTGATTATATTAAATGCAAAAGCGCCGAGCACTGCAGGCAGGAAGACGAGAGCGGCTTTCTTTTTATTCATCTTATTCCAGTCAAGGAAAACTATGAATAAGTAAAGTGCACTGAAAATAAATATTGAATAAATTCCGCTACATGCTTCTGCAATTTGCACAGCAAAACCATTCACACTTATTGTATTTGAATTAATAACTAATACATTTATTCCAATTATTTTTAATAAGAATGTTACTGCTTTCATCACACCCATGCTCAGATAAGGCCATAAACCCCAAACAATATTCATTAAACTGTAAACTATTACCCCAAATATTACGAAATATAACAACTCTTTCTTGAATTTCTTAAGAAAATGCTTTACAAAACTTATCCCATAGATTCCAACTGCAAGAAAGACAAATATTGAAATTCCAAGAATATGAACCAAGATAATATTTAATGTAGTTAATGGTATACTTCCTGAATAAATCTCAACAATATAAAACCCAACTAAAGTCATGATGGATACTGCCAGCATAAGTGCATCTCTTAGCCTATAATTAAACTTCTGAAATTCAGTCAGTCTTTTTCTATAAAGAAGTATGAAACCAGCAATTGAGAACAGCAGAATATATCCAATTCTTGCATATATGCCTATTTTCCATGTATCAATAAAATTATTTGTGAAGATTTTTGTTCCAACTATGAATGAGAAAAGCATAAATGCTGCTACAAAAATCCCTGTCTTCCACAAGAACTGCTTGAATCCTTTTTCCAGCTTTACCATAGAATAAATGGGATTTTCCTGTTTATATGTTTTATTCTGGGTGACAAATTCCCACCCAGCCCTCCCAGGAGAATATCAATTATCATCTAAACAAATCGTGTGCAAATATATTATAGAATTGGCTGTTGGATATAGCTTAACTTTATGGTGCCCACATTCTTATTTTAATGATGTTTTGTGGTCACCTTTTTTTAGCAATGCTTTTTAGTGTCTTTTTATACTGTTTAATAAGAAATTTTATTGTTGGTTTCAAATCATTCTCCTTTGAATATTTCTGAAGAGTCTCATAATATTCTCCCCTATTCTGAAGCAATATATTTATTGGGGGATATTTATTTCTTAAAAGAATAAAATTAAGCAATAATCTTCCAACTCTTCCATTTCCATCCTGAAATGGATGTATCTCTTCAAATTGATTGTGTATTATCCCCGCAAGTATCAAAGGCTTAAATTTAATCTTATTCTTATTATACCATTTAATTAAATCTCCCAGGAATTGATTTAATTTAGAAACAGGAGCTCCAGAATGAACAATCTCCCCTCTGGAATTTGTAACTACAACACCTACATCCCTGAATTTTCCTGCATATTCCTTTGTCCCGTCAAAGCAGATTTTATGAATTCTTTTAATAAGTTCCAAAGATAAATCTTCCTTTGTTGTTCTTATAAATTTCACTGCCCTTGCAACATTTTGAGTTTCTATTTCGTCACTATACTTTGCACCTTTCTTCTCTTCAATAAGTACTTTTACTTCTTCCAGTTCAACTCCAGAGCCTTCAATAGCATTTGTATTATAAACAAATTCTTCTGTAAATATCTTCCAATCCTTATCAGACAAATGATGAATCTTTATTTGTTTATTATATTCATTTAACCTCTCTATTTGCTTTTTTGTTAATTTAAAATTAAATATATCAGTATTGTATTCTTCTATAATCTTTAAAATAAACTCTTCTGCATATTTTCTTCTTTTCTTTAATTCTTCATCAGAAAGATTAACTCCGAGATACTTTCTTATTTTTTTGACTTTGTCTTTTTCTCTATAAGAATGAACTAAATAATATTTTGTTTGCTTCCCTGTTTTTCTCTTTTCAAGGTACATAATATAATAGAGGTGCCCACATTTTAAATACTTTTCTATTTGTGGTCACCCCTTGTACGAGTATAAAACCTAATTTTTCCTGCCCAAAAGGTAAATTTTATACCCTTGTTAAACTATTAATCCCCTGTTACAGATAACTACTTAATCATATTCTCTCATATCCAAGGGCTTGTCTCAATAATTAATACATCAATTATTAGAACATGTATAGCAACTCCTATTAAAAAGAATATTAGTGCAATGCAAGAGGTTTTGAATGCTTTCTTTGATATTTTATCTGATTTATACAACCAAAGCATTAAAACAAAAATAATTAATCCAAATATAATCCAGTGCCAGAATGTGTGTCCAAACACTGCAAGAGGGCGAAACCAAGGAGCTGTCATTATAACTGCAGGATCTAAAGAACCCTGTTTTATTCCTGCAATTCCAAAATCCAGCAAATCAGGAATAAAATGCCCCAAAGCAAATGCTGCACCATACTTCCAATTCTTAAAAATAAAGCCAAAAATAACACCTCCAACCAACGCTATTATACAGTGTGTTAATAATCCTGCCATAGATAATAATTATTTTAGAAGGTTTTTAAAGCATTACTTTTATGTAATTTGCTTAGGGAATTAGAACATTAATTATCATATAACCCATTAATCTTATTATTACATAAATAGTGTGGGAGATAACTTATTATTTTAATAGGGTAACTACCTTTAAGTATGTGACATCATGTTTATATATGCTCTTTCATATGATTTAATTGTACCTAAAAATTTAAATAAACTAAATTTCTCCTATAAATAACATGATAAAGATTTCCCATTATGATGAAGATACAGACAGTTTAATAGTCTCATCTATTGAAGATGATGAAAAAGTTAAAAGAAATTTTACTTTTGATGACTTTGTTGTAAGCACTACAGGAAAAGGCAAGATAGTTAGTTTGGAAATAAGAGAATTTTCTAATTTTATTGAAGAAATGGGTCTTGACATAAGCCAAATAAAGAAAGATTTGGATAATATAACTCTTATTGTAAAGCCAAAAAAAGAACTTTTGTTTATAGGGGTGGGGCTGGAAAATAAAGATTCTTTTCTAAAGCAGATTCCTATTGCTAATATCCCAGTACAATGTGTAAGCAATTAAAGCATATTTTTACCGTATCTTTTTATAATTACTTTTAAAAAATTCTTAAATATTTTATTTGCTATAAATGCATTATCCATTTTTGGTCTCTTCCCCTCTTCAAAATGTATTGCAAATAAGGCATAATCCCCTTTTTCAAGCTCATAGTGAATATCATAATTTTCATAGTTATTTTTATGCTTTCTTATCATAACTAATTTTATTAGCTCAAATTTGTAATATATTTCCTTTAAATCTTGCTCGTTTGTACCTTTAGATAATAAAGAGAGTTCATAATGAAGAGGTTTAATATAATCTTCAAATGAATATTCCTTTAACTTATCAACTATAGCATCAATATCTTCTTTTTTAACACAAATTTTCTCTATCCTTTCTCCTTCTTTTACCATTCATATAATAAAAAATTATTCTTTAAATTCATTTATATCTTATTACTATATTTACAAATTATGATTTTACCCAGATAATTTATTACAGATAACTATTTACTTTCTTCTTAGGAAAAAGAACATTCCCAAAGCTCCTAAGACTGTTGTAATTCCTGCAATTAATCCGAATTCAGGAACTAATGGAACATTTACTATTCCTACATTTAATGTTATTCCAGGTAAATTATAATTCATGCTTACGCTTCCATCGTTTGTTCCTGTCAATGTATTTTTTTGTGCATTTACAGTTACTAAATCACCATAATCGCACTGACCACACTGGAATTCAGCAGAATATTGTCCATCAGCTATGCTCAAAACATTTTGTGTATAATTTGTTCCACTGTGGCTACATATTACTTGAACAGTTGCACCCACAACACCATTAGTAACAACATCTTGGTAAATTGTTCCACCAACAATAGTGTTCCCAGTACACACTGCACTCACAACCCCTAGCATTGTAATTATCATTAAGCTTAAAACAAATAAACTTACTAATTTTTTCATTCTTTTAAGAGAAGGTACTCGCTTAAAAGTATTATTGTCGTAGAGGATTATCAATTTTTCACTACTTTTTTTAATGAAAATTCATAAAATAGAAAAATGTTTTTGTTTTACTTCAATTTATCTTATTCTCACATGCTTTTTTGAGATTCTAACCTTCTTTCTTATAACAAAGAATGTTCCAACAGCACCCAACACAGTCAATGTTCCTGCAATCATCCCAAATTCTGGAACTAATGGAACATTCACAAGTGCAACATCAATATACCCCTTATTCTGAACATTTCCACTATTGGTTCCTGTCAATCCGTCTTTTTCTGCTTCAACAGTTACCACATCCTTTTCATCACATATTGTATTGCAAAATATAACATAATAGTTTCCTTTTGAAGATTCATCTGAGGAACTCACAGCTGTTTCAGTAGTTTCCTTTCCGTTGTGATTGCATGTCACAGTAACATCTGCACCCCCAACCAGAGTATTATCTTGAGCAAGAGATATGTTTCCCTCTACAAGTGTTTTGCATCCACTTCCGATGCAACACCCTACATTATTTGCAGACATGAAAGAAATCGAACTCAACAAAACAACAGCAATTAAAACAAATAAAATAACAAATTTAATATCACTGCTTCTCATATTTCCTCTCTTATATATTCTAAAATATACTTTTTTGCTTAAAAGCATTTCTATTGTCGAGGATATATACTATTTTTACCTTTAGAACGTAACGAACTTTTAGATTTACCTCTGATATTTCCCTCTTCTTTTCACCTCCCAAAAAAGTTGTAAAAAATAAAAAAATAAAAAATTATGACTTATTTTCTTCTAACAACGAAGAATGTTCCTAAAGCACCCAATATTGTTAAACCAGCAACTAAACCTCTGAATTCTGGGACTAATGGTACATCAGCGCAAGCAACATTAACTATTAATTCTAAGCAGCCAATCTGATTAGTCTCTGAAGACCAAACCACAGTATCGCTGTTTCCACTTAAACTATCATAAGTCGCACTAACAGTTACATCATCTCCATCATCACATTCTGAAGATAGATATTGGACAAGATATGAACCATCAGCAGCACTTGTAGTAGTTTTAACATTACCATTACAAGTTACTTGAACAGTTGCTCCATCAACTGGTGCATTTCCATTAGTAGCATCAGTTATTAAACCACTAACAAAAGTTGTTTCAAGTGTAGCACAAATAGGAGTTGCACTAGCCATTCCTGCAAAAGCAAGAACCATTGCTGTCAACATTAATACGCTTAATAATTTTTTCATCTTATTTCCTCCTTACAATAAAAAATATTCCTAAAGCACTTAGTGCTGTTAGCATGCAAATGATTGTTCCAAATTCAGGAACAATTGGAGGTTCTGTTGTGCAGTTTGCAGTGCAGTTTTCACCACCATCACACTCTTCTCCATTATCCAAGTTTCCATCTCCACAATAAGGGAGTTTGCAATTATTTCTACATGAATCCAAATTATTAGTATTTCCATCATCGCACTCTTCACCTGCTTGTTTTATTCCATTTCCACATATTAAAAGAGGAGTACAAACACTAAGTTTTCCCCAAGTTCTTGTGCAATTCCATCCACTTTCAGTCTGACATCCAGTATGATCCAAAGAAGAAGAACCATAAGAACATCCATCTCCGTTTATATGATTTCCATCATCACACTGTTCCCATGCTAGGTTTATAATGCCATCACCACAATGGCAAGCACTTGCAAAACCAATTGCTAAGACAAACATGAAACTTAATGCAATTAAACTATATATTTTTTTCATTTTATTTTCCTTAATTTTAAATGTTAGAAATTTTACTTTCTTCTAACTAAAAAGAACACCCCTAATGCACCTAAAACAGTTGTAAGTCCTGCTAATAATCCGAATTCTGGAACTAATGGAACATTAACAACTCCTAAATTCAAGTCTAATTCTGGAAGAGGATAATTATCGTGTATGTCTCCGGTTAATGTATTTTCTCCAACACCTGCTTTGAAAGCATGAACACTCAATAAATTTCCTTGATGACAATCTTCTCCGTCATATGAAACAGAATAAGTCCCATCACCAAGGCTTTCTGTTGAAAGAAAATTTCCATTGCAAGTCACTTCAACAGTAGCACCAGCAACAGTTGCGCTAAAATCAGCATTATATATTTTTCCAGCAATAGCAGTTGTGCTTCCAGGAGGAATAGTTGCACTTACAACTCCAAGCATTGAAACTACCATTAATCCAAGAATCATTAAACTAAGTGCTTTGTTCATTTCATAATGATTATTAATTTCCTTTAAAAGCATTTCTATCGTCGAGAAGATGTTTTTTTTCACTACTGCCCTAAGTGACAATTGGGTAAAACGTGAAGAACGCTGCATGGAAGATTACATTTATTATGAAAGTGAAGTATAGGCTCTTTGTGAAGTGATATAGAGTGCATAATATCAAAGATGCAGCAAAAGCAAACAAGAATATAGGAAATCCGTAGCTTATACTGAATATACCATACAAAAGAGAAGTTCCTAATACAGAATATATATAGCCATACTTCTCATTTGTCAGATTCTGTATCTCTCCTCTGAATAATATCTCTTCTGCATAAGCTATGAATAATATCAAAGGGATTATTATAGAATTCTCCATATGAAAGAAGTATTCAGCACCAGCCATTGCAAAAACACTGAATATGCCAATAACAATAAGATAGCTCAAATCATTTAATTCAACTTTCCCGGCTTTTATCCAGAACTTTCCAGCATAGTACACTGCTAGGAATATAATAATACTGTAAAATATGAATATTTTCCAGACACTTCCAAAAGGTATGAACAATTCAGATATTCTTGCTATAGGAACAATCATTAAAAAAATCAAAAGCATCTCGCTCTTGTTTAATTTGGTATCTTTTTCCATTGATATCAAGACAACTCCAAGAAGTACAGAATATATAATAAATCCATAAGTTTGGTTCCATCCAAATATCAATTCTGATATAAGAATTCCAAGTATTACAAGAAGAAATGTTAGTTTTTTCATTATGCAAAGCTCCTACAGGGGTTTGTATCCGGAGCAAAGCGAGGACTTAGAAAATCTTTGATTTTCATTTTACTTTAGCCCCATATAAGTATTATATACACTTGTTGCTGCAAATAGCAAGAAAATTATAGTTAAGACAATAACAAAAGGAAGGAGAGCCTTTCTCATCTTCTGATTCCCAAGCTCCACTATTATCAAGTATATTATCAGTGTGACTGTAAGGAAGATTGGCGATATGTCTGTTATGCTTTGCAAGCTTATCATTAAAAAGACTAAATGTGGAATTATTTAAATGTTACTATTATGATAAACAACAATTTCATAATAAATATTTATAAGCGCAAATATTATGCTCTAAACATAATATATTATGATAATAACATGAAACAAATACCCCTGAAGAAGCCAGATATCTATTATAAGAATAGGTGGATGTGTCCTTCCTCTTATATAAGATATGGATTTGAAAAAAATAATCCTTAATCAGGAAAAACACTCATAAGCAAGACTGAATTATTGGATTTTAATGAGAAATTCAAAAAACATTCCAAATGTTTATGTGAGAAAAATTAATTTTTATTTAAATAAAATAAGCATATTTGATAGTTTTGGAATGTTTATTTTAGGATAATTCAATATCCAAGATTTCTTTTTTATGTCTTTCAAAAAGGTTATTATCAACCAGCCCAAAAACCCCTTGCAGTCCATCTTTAAATTGTTTAGAATTTATTTTCTCTTTTAATTTCAAAAATCTCTCATTAAAATTATACTTTTTACTAATTTCTTCTTTAATCCACTTTTTGTCTTTTATGTGTAAAGCAAGCATAAAAACATCGCGAATATCATTTATCCTGCACGATGAAATTTCATCTATAATTCAAAAAGTTTTTATAGTCTAGAATAATCATTTTTTTATGGATAGAGGATTTGAAGTGGATATTATAATATGTTCAGAAATTAAAGGAAAAGATAAAATATACAGCATAAGCTCAATTCAAGTTCCTAATGTTGTAACACAGGGGAAGACAATAGAAGAAGCTAAGGTAAGATTAAGAGAAGCATTAAACTTATACTTTGAAGATATGCCAGAGCAAAAAGAGCAAATATTATTATCTTGTAGAAGAGAAGCCCCCATGTTCTCAAGAATATTTTTATAATTTTAATATATCAATAAATTATTAGAATTTTATATGGCTAAATTCACTTCTGTTTATTCCAGCTTCTTCTGCTTCATTTAATAGATTTATTCGAACTCTATTGCTTAATATTTTGTCATTTACAAGAATTATTGGTCTTTTCAGTTGAGGATATTCTTTTGGTCGATTAACCTTTATATGGTCTCCTTCCATTTTGATTATCACCAAACCATGCTTGTTTAATACAGACATGATTTCTTTTATAACCGGAGTTAATCTAAATCCCATTTTATCTTTTATATTTATTTTTTATATAATTATAAGCATAAGAATATATTTCATTGGATTTTGCCAACTTTAAAGTATCCTTCAAATTTTCCACTTTATTGCCTTCTTTTTCTGTATATATTAATTTCTTGCATGGAATTAATATTACATACTCCCCTATTGTTGAACCTTCTTTAATATAGTTTGGGATATTATAACTATTAAAGAACTCTTTCCAGTATTTCAAATCTTTATTTAATATTTTTATAAAATAAGGGGATTTTTCCATCCCTCTTTGAACATAAGAATAATCTGACCAGATTTCAATTGCAGATAAATTAGTAAATGCATACTCTTTTTCTGCTTTTTTCATTATTTCTGGAACTTTAAATTGCAATAAGTTTACTATTACTTTCTCAGGATTGATGCATACATAGGTGTTATCTGTTTTTTTTCTTATCCATCCAGATCTTAATAACAAGGAGAAAATCTTCTTTTTCATGCTTTGCCTGACTATCCAATCCAATTCATTCTGTTTAAATGATTCTTTTATTCCATGCCTTGCAAAGAACAAAGCATACGCTCTTAATGCATATGCAGGTATTTCCCTGGTGATGCTTATTTCGCTGATTATATTTATCTTATTTTCCATAGTTACCTATTAGGTAACTATATATTTAAATGTTTCTATAGAAAATTCATATATTCATAACAAGTTAATTTCTAAGATGTCTAAATAATATCTAGAATATCTATTCTAAAATAACAATCCTTCAGGAATCAAATGCTCTCCAGTATTTTTATGAAGAAATCTCTTTTATGTATTGCATCTTCCAATTCAGAACTATTTTCACCATTCTTTTCATCCCTCTTTTCACTTTCTCTAACCTCATCATCAGCTAGGTCATTGCAATATGTGAAATAAAGAATATCATCTGCTTTTTTCTTTAATAATTCATATCCAAGACTATCTTTTCTCTTGCTTTCTATATTTCCTGTAAGTTTCATAAAATCATTAGCTTTCCTATCATATTCTTCTGGAACAACAATAGGAGCTCTATTAGGATTAGAATGCAATGTGTAAGTGCAGTATCCTGTGCCCATGTTGTGATCTTCCATTTTACAAACTCCTAAGCATATTTTTGATAGCTTCTTTATTTGTTATTGCATTACATCTTTCTCTAGCTCGATACTCATGCCCATTGGTCAATTCTCCATCCATTGTAGCTAATTCATCATTAACCAAATGTAAGCATGTTTCAAGATAACCCTGATCAAAAGTCTTGAATTCATCTCCAAGTTTTTTACCTTCAAATGGAGTGTATAAGAATAAAATTAAATCACTAACCTTTTTTGGAATATAAACTCCTTCCAGAGAAGGCCATAAGCTCACATGATTATTGAATTCATTCATATTCTCACTTTGAAGAGCAAGATTCATTACTTTTCCAGCCCTACAAGCATACTTAAATGGAATATGAATGCTTCTTTCAGGATTTGATCTTGAGATATATTTTATTGGTCTATCTTGGTTTAGTGTATTTTTCATTTTACTTTACTTCCTTTACCTTATTTTTCTGAGGAAGATTATTTTCAAAATACCTTGATTTGCCAGAGACAGCTACTAATACATCCAAATCCCCATCATTATCCATATCTCCAACAGTCAGAGCAACTTCATCCTGGCTACCTAGTGCAGGATATTTTATTATTACTCTTCTATTAGCATATCTCCCATCTTCTAAATTTTCAGAATATTTTACTTCACCAGATGCAGCTATCAATACATCCAAATCTCCATCACCATCCATATCTCCAACAGCCTGATCCACTTTATCAGTAATGCCCATTGCAGGATATTTTGCTATTACTCCTTTATCAGAAAAATATTCGGTTTCTAATCTTCTGGTTTTTACTTCCTTTAATCTTTCTTGGATTCTTTCTTGGGTTTCTGTATCCAGACATCCAGCTAAACCAGCAAGACCCCCAATTAAAAGACCTCCAAGGATGATTCTTCTTCCAATGCTTTTTTCCATGAAAATATCACCTCTCTGCCCTTTAAAAACATTATGTTCCATCACCACTATAAAATTACACTAAAGCCCAAAAAACTTAACATTTATAAGCGCAAAATTCAATCTCATAATTATGTTATTTTATTATAATCGCTTGGCACAATTTATCATGGATAAATTAAATAGTTTTTACAAAAATAAAGATTCTTCTCCTAATCAAAAATACAATCAAAGAAACTCTCAATTTATAGATTCACCAACAAGAAAGAGCGATTTAGAAGATTTTAATGAGAAATTCAAAAAGCAGTCTAAAAATATTTCTGGAAAAGTTTAATTTTTTATTTGCTCTGTATGATTGGGGGTCTACATTATTTTTTCTTATATTTTTTTGTGGTCACCTCAACTACTAGTTTGATAAATAAATTCAAAAAATTTAATTAATGTGAAAATAATTCGTGTTTAAAGATATAATAAATTGCCGTTATAGATAACTTAAGATTCACTTCTTCTTTTCTTCTTTCTTTTCCTTCCTTGTGCTTTTAGGTCCTGTTTTCTTTCTTGAAAACAGCGGAACAAGAGTATCATCTACTTTTGCATCATAAGGGGACTTTTTTCCTTTTTGGTTAATTGTGCTTCTTCTTAGTATGTCTTCAACCTGTTCTGGAAGACTCATCATATTCTTCTTCGCTCTCTTTACTAATAATGTCCTTAAATCATCATCCAAGAATATAGTTATTGAGCTTCCAAACTTCTGTTGCTGATATTTGTTATCTTTTTCTTCTAGTTTTTTATTTATATAATGGAAAGCATCCATTACCTCGTTTTCAGGCCACCCTTTTTCAAGGAGAGATGCTTTTATTGTTAAATCATCAAAACCTCTTTTCCTGCATTCTGCTATGAATTCAGCATATCTTTGTATTTTCATTTTTTTGTTCCTCCAACATAAATTTTCTGCACTGCAAAACTCTTGTAAATTCCTTCTAATATATCTGTTCCTGCATAACCTGCAAGAAGAGACAACCGATAATCAAAATTAAATATTAATCCTGTAAAAGTACCTATAACAACAGCAACAACCACTGTTATTCCATAATATCCCCACAATATTTTTCTTCTTAGAGAAATAGCTTTCAAAAGTCCAACAAAACCCCTGGTCAAACCTCCTAATCCTCCCAGAGCAGCCGGAAGAAGAATATCTAGTACTTGTTCTGAAACCATTTCACCTCTGAGGATATTATGCAAAGGTATTTTATAAATATATTTATGAGAATAACCTAAACTATAATAATCCTTAAAAATAAGAAATTCTACAGGGCTTTAATATGACACTAAAAAATAAACTCATAAAATATGGAGCAGCTGTTGCTTTTCCTATAATTATGCTTGGCGGAATAAGAGCATGCAATACTATTTGGAATAATAAGTCAATCTCAAATCCAGGCTACCAAACAGAATCTAACTCTTCAGGTTTATTTGGACATGTTGAATTTACAAGATATTTTGATGATTCTTATGATGTTAAAACCTATCCTGAACTATCTCACAGATATTTTGATAGTCAGTTTGACCAGGACCTGAATGGTGATGGTTTAGTGGACAGAATAAGGCAGAGTGGTTCAGAGGTGAGAATGAACAGTTTAAAAAAAATATTGACAAGGGAAAATGATTACAATAAAAATAGAGAGTTATTTGATAAAGCAGATTCACAATTGCAGGATTTAATAACAAAATACCCAAAGAAATGAATCTTTTTATCTTCAATTAAATTTATATTCTTAATTTTACTGATAATTAGATGGAAATAGAGAAGGTGATTTACATAATGATAGGTTGTATAGGTGTTTTTATGATAGTTGCATTAATCACTTCAATACCCAAACCTTACGACGAAACAAAACTAGAGAATAACACTGTTGTAAGAGTAATAGATGGAGATACTTTTGAATATTATGATTTAACTACAGACAAAGTACTAAAAGTAAGGCTCTTGTGTGTTAATACTCCTGAAAAAAAAGAAGATGGTTATGAAGAAGCAAGAGATTATCTTCGCTCTCTTATTATGTACAGAGAAGTTAAATTAGTCTCTTCTGTAACAGACAAGGACAAGTACGGAAGGCTCTTGAGATATGTTTATGTGAATGAATTAGGTGAAAATGTATTTGTAAACAAGAGAATGATTACAGAAGGATATGGAGAATTAATGATAGTCCCTCCTGAAGAATGTGCAATAGTTAAATAATTATTAATATCATTCTTCACAATCAATTTACGCACTTTCCAATACTTTCTTCAATAATTTCAGACATGCTTTTTCCTGTTTTTTCCTTAATATCCCTTAATGTTTTTATGGTTGTGTTTGATAAGGTTACATCTACTCTTTTCCTGTGGAAAGGTAATTCCCTTGTTCTATCGTAGTTTTCAAGGATATCAAAGAGCTCCTTGTATTTTCTCAAAATGTAATTTATTTTTTTTGTTTTCATATTATTTTTATTCTTTATCTGATACAATTTTTTATCCTCCATTCAATATTTCTTATTTCAGTTATGTTCTTCTTTGCAATGGATATTATCTGTTCAAGCAATAGTTCTCTGTCAACTTGTTTTTTGTTCTCTTCAGCAAAATTTAAGCAAAAGAACATTGCAGTTCTTTTGTTTCCATCTGAAAAAGGATGGTCTACAAGTATTGCCCTTAATAGATATGCCAGTTTTTTATAGCTCCCTAATTTATTGTTTTTTTGCATATCAAGAGCATATTCCAAGCTTGAATCGCTTCTAAGTTCTCCTCCAAATCCCTTATTGATTCTTATCAGCTCTTCCTTACTAATATTCATACACATATATAATTGTAAGATATATATAAATGTTTCTTTTTTAGTAATTTCCACTTTCCCACAAAACTAATTTTCCCTGTGCATCTCTTAAGAATATTGTATCTCCGGTTGAAGTCCAGACATAAGTTTGATTTTTCCAGTACAATTTATTTTTATTATTTCTTTCGTCTCCAACAATTATATAAACATATTCGTGACTTTTAAGCGTAAAATCCCCAAAAACAAATTTCTTTCTATCCTCATCTTTTATTGTCCAGCTGTTTAGATTGCAGTCAATATTGCAATTATTGTAAAGTACAACCTTTTGACTATCAAAATTCCATTCTCTAAGTTCAATGCAATCTGCACATTTATTCAAGGATTTTTCACACAGATTCTTGTTGCTTTCAATGCACTCTTCCCAAGCATTGGAAAATTCAATGAAGTGTGCATTTTTCCCATCTGGAAAATAATAATTTGCATATCCTTCTTTTACTACTTCTTTGTTTATGTTCTTCTCTCCATCGTACAAATAAGCCAATTCTCTGTCATACCTGTCTTTTCCTTGCTTTTCTACTGTTAAACTCTTATTAAGGACATTTTCCTGGAGAAAATTTTTTGCTTCCTGATATAAATACTCTTTTTTTTCAGGAGTATTTATTCCCAAAAGCCTGAAAGAACTTCCATTTACAACAACAGTATCCCCATCAATCACTCTATCAACAACAATACTTTCCTCATTTGAAAAATTTTTTACAACAAAATCATTCAAAGAGGTGTAATTTATTAAAATAAATATAACTATAACAATTAGAAGTAAAAGAATTTCTTTACTTTTTTTCATGTATCTAAAAAAATTAGGAGATATAAATGGATTTCTGTGATTTGGAATAAATATAAAAAATAATTTTAAGCAATTAGTAAGATCTTTTTACATGTTTTTTCTCAATTTCTGAAAGTCCTTTTAACAATTCGTTTATTCTTTGTACTTTCTCAGGTCTGGATTTCTTTAGTTTTTCCCAACCTTCTTTTAGGGTTTTTATATAACTTGGGATTCCTAAGCCAATTAAAGTCATAAGGACAGTTGTGCGATTAGTTTTCAAAAGCTTCACTAAATCATCAGCTAATTCAAGTGATTGAACTTCTGCATTAAAAGACACTTTCTTTGTTTTTACATCTTCTAAAGGGGTTATTGATATGTCCATTATTTTGTCTCCATTGTTTAATTGTGTATTACCTTTGGAATACATATATATTATGTCTGTAATACTTATAAACCTTTCGGTTTATGTTATTTTTAACCAAAACATTTAAAAATAGGAAAATCCTACTTTCCTACATGGAAATAACAAAAATAGGTTCAAAAGGACAAATTGTCATACCTAAAAAAATTAGAATTGAATTAGAAATAGAAAACGGTTCAATATTGGCTATAGATAAAATGAAAGATATGATAATAATCAAAAAGATAGACAAAGATTTAGTAAATCAATTCAAAGAAGGATTAGAAGATTTAAAATCAGGGAGAGTAAGAAGAGTCGTTTAATTTTTCTGCGTATTTTCTATATTCCTTAAAATATCTTACAATTTTGTCTATAGTTTCCTCTTGAGCTTTCTTTCCTCCAATAGCAACCATTAAAACAATCTTTAAATCATCATAAACAAGATAATAGATTCTCTTTTCTTTAACTCTTTTCTCACGAAAGAACTTGTACCTTATTTGGTCTCCGACATAAGGGTTCTCTTTAAGCTGTAAAAGTATTTTTTGAATAATCTCTTTATCAAATTCTGGAAGCTTATTCATCTCTTTGTCAAAAACATTAAGAACGTAAACTGCATAAACCATTGATAGAACAATAAGGCAGAATATTTAATTCTTTTTAGGGCAGGACGTGTTTATATTTTCCGCTACTTTATACACTTTTATTATTTATTCCCAAAAGCCTGAAAGAACTTCCATTTACAACAACAGTATCCCCATCAATCACTCTATCTACAGTTATGGTTTCTTGATTAGAGAAGTTTTTAGTAATCCACCCATCAAAGAAATTATAATTGAAAGCAATAAGAACAAACACTGCAATTACCAAAATAATTAATTCTCTTTTCTTTCGCATTAATTAGGTTAAAAAGAGAAGTATAAAACTATTTTGGTGATTTCTTATTTCTATAAGAGAATTAAATTAATCATAAAACTCTTTTATGTAAGTGTCATAATCTATTAAATAAGCCATTGTATCTGGTTCAGATTCTAAACGTTCGGTTAATTTAAGTAAAGAGGTATTTTTCTTGCCTAGTCTTTTCATCCAGGATTTTCCAACACCAAAAGCGATAGCATGTCCTACTAAAATATTAGCTAGTCTATCTTCATAAAGGGGATGAGTTTCAATAAATTTCTTTAATATTTTCATCTCTCTCTGAGCTTCTTTTCCATTTTCAGTTAAAAGAATTTCCATTTTTGGGGTTAATTTTTTTACCATATAATAAATCCAAAAGAATATCAAAGCAGGTATAAACAACAAAGCAACCATTGGCTTTAAAAAATCCAAAAAAGCAGATGAAAATAGAAGAATTAAATATCCCCCAAGTAAAATCTTTACCGTCCTAGGTTTTAACACTTTTACTTTTTTCCCAATTATTTGAGATCTTTTAGTCTGTTGAGAAATTAAAGAAGATTCAGCATAATCCTCTGGAGACATCTTTTTTAGAGATTCTTTTATATTTCCAGCTAAGACCTTTTGAAAATCTTTTCTTATTAATCCTTCTTCAATAAGTCCTCTTGCTATAACCTTAATTAATTTTTCTGATTTTGTATGATAAGCAATTGAAGATATTTCTTCAAATTTTAACTCTTTTTTTCTATCAAAAATTTCATTTACAAAATATTTTTCAAATTCTCTATCAAATGATTTATTTGAGATATATACTTTATCTCCCTCAATCATTAGATTTTTCTTTACAATTAAATCAACGATTGTTGCAGTAATTTCCCTGGCACCAATGCTCCAATCTACAATCACACCTGCAGATGCGGGTGAAATCTCTTTTGCTTTCTTGAAGTTTGGCTCTTCTGGTTCAACCATTTAATAAAGAATATATTGATATTTTTAAATTATCTTAATGACTCCCTACAGAAAATCTAAGTACCCCACAAAATTTGCAAGCGTGTTTATATTTCCCGCTACTTTATACAGTTTTATTATATATTCCCAACAAGAAAACAAAAAGTTTAAATACTACTATAAATTATAAGTTTATAACTATAAACTAAAGGTATACATAAAAATGGCAAAATTGGATAAAGCATCAGGAGAATGTTTAAAGATAATATTAAAAGACTTCTCTGTAGAGCACACTATAACTTCTCTCTCAAAAGATATAGGAAATACCCGAATGGGTATATGGAAGACATTAAAAAAACTTCAGTCAGATAAACTTATACTTCTTATGCCTGCCGGAAAAGGAAAGACAAGCACCTACTTGATAAGATTAAACTGGGAAAATCCCTTAGTTGAGAAAATGTTGGTTATGCTTCTGACAGAAGAAGCACTAAAATATCCTCGTTGGTTGGATAATTTTTCTGAATTAGAAGACAAAGCAGATTTTATTATTTTATATGGTAGCATACTTTCTTTTCCTAAAGGGGCAGGAGACATAGACATTCTTGGAGTAGTTTCAGATAAAAAGAAATTTAGCAGGATACATAAAACAATAGAGAAGATACAGACAACTCAAATCAAAAAAATTCATTCTATAAATCTTACAGAAGAAGAGCTTAGAAAGGAGCTCATTTCTCAGAAAAACCCTGCTTTTATAGAAGCCCTTAAAAAAGGAAGTATTTTATTTGGGCAGGAAAAATTTATTAAGTTTGTAAAAAACAAATTAGAAAAGAAGTATATAGGGTAATATGGACAAAGACGAAGTAAAAAATTGTTTTAAAAGTGCTATAAAAGATGAAGAAAAAGGTAAGAAGCATAAGGGGTTACTTATTGGAAAAGTTAATGAAGAAACTGCAAAAAGCTATCTTACAAAAGCAAAACTGAATATTCAATTATGCGAGTTGTATAAGAAAAATGGCTTTGATTATATGATTCCTGAAGCCCGGTATTATACTCTTTATTATTGTGCCTTGGCTATACTCTTAAAATTTGGAATTACCAGCAGAAGTCAAAGATGCACTGCTATTTTTTTAAGATATGCAAAAGAAAAAGGCTTAATAGAATATGGAGATGAATTTATAGATAGAATAACTGTTCATAGAGATAAAGAAGAGAAATCTGATGTTGATAAAAGAGAAGAAGCGAGATATAGTCCATTAATAAGGATAGAAGAAGTGCCTTTACAATATAATTCTATGAATAGTATGTGCAAAAAGGCAATTTCTCAGTGTGAAGAAATAGTTTTTTCAAACAAAGAGTTTAAGCTACCTAAAGAGTTGTTTGAATAAATAGAGTGTTTATATTTCTCTCTACTTTATACAGTTTTATTATATATTCCCAGCATCCTTACAGATTGGCTAATATTTCCATTTTTATAAACAACAGTATCCCCATCAATCACCCTATCAACAACAATAGTTTCCTCATTTGAAACATTTTTTGTAACAAAAGTATTCAAAGAAGTATAGTTCATAGCGATAAATACTATAATTAAAACAATCAGAAAAAGTATATGCACTTCTTTTTTCATATAAATTCAATAAATTAGGAGATATAAATGGATTTCTGTTTTTTTATATATCTTTTTTTAACATCTTCATGAGAAATAAAATCTTTGCTCTTTCTTCTTTCATCTAATTCTTTCTTAGTTCTCTCATTTACATCCAAATTGTCTTCCATCATTCTTTCACCTATATTATCGATTTAAGTTAAAATCAATCAAGAGCAAGACTAATCTTCAAAGCCCTGTCAACCTTATTCATAATAAAATTGTCAAGAGAACTAATTTTTTTGATAATTCTTGATTTATCAATTGTTCTTATTTGGTTCATCAAGACTGTAGAATCATTATTTAACTTTGATTCTTGCTTTGAAATAGTTACATTAGTTGGAAATTCTTTAGTAAACTTTGTTGAGGTGATTGGCACGATAATTGTAGTCGGTGAGAATTTGTTTCCTTCATCATTTTGTATGATTAAAACAGGTCTGATACCTCCTTGTTCGCTTCCCTTCACAGGTTCTAAACCTGCAAGCACTATTTCTCCACGTTTGATTTCCATCTTAATGTTATTTTATATCTTTAAGATATTTCTTCGGGATTAAATCTTTACACTCCCAGTCCAAAGTTGCATCTGTTGCTTCCCACTCTTTGGTAATTCTCAGGCTTTCTTCAGCCATTTCTTTACATCCCTCAATAAGCAATTGTTTCTGCTCTCTTTTGCATTTTTCTGCAGTTTTCATTAAGTTTAAAATAATCTCTTCATAAGTTTCCTTATTGGATTTCATTCTGTCAAGTGCATTTTTTACGTTTTCATTAAGCTGAATTGATGTTACCATGGCTCTATAGAATAACTATAGTTTATATATATTTCGTTTATGTATGCTGGTAAAAAATAGAATTTATTATTAAGAATATCTTTCCCTTTTTTCATATTCTTTAATACAACAATTAATATAAATGGATTTCTGTTTTTTTATATATGAAAGCAAATATAAAATTTGTATTCATTCGTCTTCCAAAAGAGTTGAATGAGGAATCCAAATGAGAGACGTGGTTCTACTTGCTGACCCGAAGAAATCTGCATGGAAATTTGCACAGAAGATTAAAGATTATATACTAGAGACAAAAGAAAAGGAGATTAATCTACAGGAAGTTGAAATTATTAACTTTAACAATAAGGAAATAATGCCCCATGTGCCTGAGAATATAAGAAAAAAAGATGTTTATTTAATCCAATCTTCAGACAAACACCCAAATCAATGGCTGACTGAATTGATTTTAATAAAGGATTTGTGCATGAGTGCAGATGTTAACAATTTAATTTATGTCTTGCCTTATTTGGGATATACTAGACAGGATAGAAAGGATAGGTCTAGAGTCCCAATCTCCTCACGAGCAGTGGCAGATGCAATCTCTCCTGGATTAAAGAGAATGATAACAATGGATTTGCATTCTCCACAGATAGAAAATGCTTATCACATTCCAGTTGATAATCTTCAGAGTTTTCCTAGTCTTATGAATCACCTGATAAAAAATCATCGTTCTGATTTAAAGAACCTTGCAATTGTCTCTCCTGATATTGGTGGGGGAGCCAGAGCAAAAGCTCTTTTTAAGAGAATTAAGGAGCTAGAAGAGCCCACTTTAAGCAAAGGAAAATATGCTTTTGCAATAATATTCAAGACTAGAGACAAACCAGGAAGCATAGAAGACATGGTTTTGGTTGGAAATGTTAATAAAAAGGATGTTTTGCTTGTAGATGATTTATACGATACCTGCAGCACTAACATGCTCGCAGGAGAATTATTGAGAAAACATGGTGCAAGAAAATTGCTTACTTATGCAACTCACGGATTGTTTACTAAAGGAACAGAAAAAATTCTAAGCCTTTATGATATTGTGATGACCAGCAACACACATTACAAGCCAAAAAGAAATGATAACGGGAAAATAGAAGTTATTGATATGACTCCCACTTTTGCAGAGGCTATTTACAGGGCCCAAGAAGGTCAGTCTGTTTCTAAGATTTTCGATTAAAATTATTTTTAAAAGCTTCTTTTACTTTCTTGTTGAAGAGCAAATATGCTATAATACTCAAACCAATTGCAATGAACAAATAACTAACAAATGTCATATCCTCAAAGATAATTATCATTGTAAATGCCATCATCAAAATTAAAAGAATTATAGCAGCAATTCTTGCCCATTGTTTTAATTTTCACAACCCTCTTGCTATTATAAAACATGAAATCACAAGTGAGAATAGTATAATAAAAGTTAAGATAATAGGTGTATAACCAGAATTGGCTGATACTAAAACAGCAGTTGTTCCAAAGATAATTAAAAAAATTGCACCAATAAAATATATCATAGAAATTGTCTTTACTCCAATAGGTGCTTGTTTAACTTGTTCTTGACTCTTTTTATCCATATTTCTTTTTCCTTAAATCAACAAAAATAAATAAAAATAAAATTATTTGAAAGCTTTCTTTGCTTCTTTGTTAACTATCAAATATATTGCAATAGCTGCACCAATTGCGAAGTTTATCACTTGCATGACGGCAAAAGCTTTGATCATTCCATATATTGCATAAATTACTGAAACTATTCCAAGGATTATAGCAAGAATTCTTGCCCATTGTCTTAATTTCCACAATCCTCTTCCTATGAAGAAAGTGAGAACACCCAATAATGCAAGCAATATTCCGAGTCCAGCAATTACACCCGAAGTTATAACTCCCACAAATTCAGGGTTGTCAGCAGTTAAAAAAGACACTATCCCTCCGGCGAAGATTAAAATGAGCAATCCAAGTATAACACAAAAACCTCCACATATGTAATAAAATACAGAGATTACTTGCACTCCAGCAGGAATTTTTTTAGAACTTTCTTCTTTAGCACTTTCAGTTTGTTTAGCTTTAACAGTTCTTTTCTTTTTAACCATTTTCACCTCCTTTCAAACCTTAAATATTAGGGTTTAATCTTTTTTAAAAGCTTCTTTTACTCTTTTATTGAAAAGTAAGTAGCCTGCTATGAATGCGTTGATTACAATAAATATTATAGATTTTGGTATAAACTTTCTAATATCAAATATATTCAGTATGTTTTGAATATTGCCTAAACTTGAAATATCATTCATTGGATTAGCAAAATGTTTGGATAGAATAGAGAGGATAATAATCAAGGCAATAGTAATTACTATAGTAAGAATAGAAATTATTATTGCAACTATTTTTGCTCCACTATCTCCCTTCCATAATCCCTTACCTATGAAGAAACATAAGATTGCAAGACCTAATAAAAATACAAGAATAAATATACTGGCAAGAAACTTAAAATCTAACCCACCAATAAGTAATATAAAAGCAACCAACAATAAGGCAGCACTAATATAATAGATAACAGAGATTATCTTAACTACAACTGGAACTTCTTTAATCTGCAATTTATTATTTGGGTTCTGTTGCTTCATCTTTCTCTCTTTTTTTATATCCATATTATATAATTATTGTTTATAAATATTGTTTTTAATGAAGAATTAGTAAGATTTATAACTAATTCTTGAATTCTTTTTATATAGGCGGGTGTGCCGGAGTGGTCAAACGGGCTGGACTTAAGATCCAGTGGCTTAGTGCCTGCGAAGGTCCGAACCCTTTCACCCGCATTTCTATGTTAAAAAAATCCTTCAATGAAAGATGTTATGATATTCTCTTGAAAGTTCCAAAAGGGAAAGTCACAACTTACAAAGAAATCTCAAAAGCACTAAAATCCAAAGCCTATCGTGCTGTTGGAAATGCAATGAATAAAAATCCATACTGCTCGCGACTTCGCACGGCTGATGACAGAACTAATTACTGCCTACCACGAAATCGCTCGGCTCCAATCGTGCCTTGCCACAGAGTTGTAAACTCCAACGGATATGTCGGGGGTTTTGCTTCAGGCACAAAGAAAAAAATTAAAATGCTAAGAAAAGAAGGAATTGAAATTAAGGATAATAAAATTGTTAATTTGAAAAAATATCTCTTTAAGATGCCTTAATTTATTTTATAATTTTCTTTCTAGATAAAAGAACAATTATTCCCCCAACTATAAATCCTAAAACTAATGACAATACAATTATTCCACTAATAGGGTTTAGGTAAAGAAGATTTGATATTTGATTAGTAGGTTTAAGTTTAAGATATATGAAAAAGTACTGAAATACAAATGCAATAATAGAACAAATAAATCCCCATATTAACAATAACCACCCATTTTTTATCATAATTAATATAAATAAAATTAGTTTTTAAAGTTTGTTTATTTACCGAGTTTATAAAAACCATGCCTCTGTAGCTCATGGGGTTCTTTAAAAAAGAACCTACAATGGTAGAAAGCTACAATAGAAAAGAAACTAAAACGGTAGAAAAACTAAAATACCTTCGCTACGTCCAAAAAACAATTGCCTCTGTAGCTCAGTTGATTAAAGTGCTTCAATGTACAAATCAACTTACATGCCTCTGTAGCTCATGGGGTTCTTTAAAAAAGAACCTACAATGGTAGAAAGC
>CAYNWY010000001.1:6074-8915 GCA_964401065.1 Candidatus Woesearchaeota archaeon | reverse complement strand
TGCTTCAATGCACGAATCATCCTCGCCTATGCCTCTGTAGCTCAGTTGATTAGAGTGCTTCAATGCACGAATCATCCTCGCCTATGCCTCTGTAGCTCAGTTGATTAGAGCGCCAGTTTCGTAAACTGGAGGTCGTGAGTTTAATCCTCACCAGAGGCTTTTTGTCAGCTTAATAGTAAGGTTAATAAATATTCTATTGATTATTTGTTTATTATGGATGCTAAAGCGAAAGTACAACAAATAAAAGAGTTTGCCGAGGAAATTGTTACAGAAGAAGAGTTGACAAAATTGTTTGAGAAAAAACCTCATCCTCTTGCTTATGATGGCTTTGAACCTTCTGGAAGAATTCACATAGCTCAGGGATTATTGAGGGCAATAACAGTCAATAAATTAACTTCTTTGGGTGTTAAATTTAAGTTTTATGTTGCAGATTGGTTTGCTTTGTTGAACAACAAGTACGGTGGAGACATGAAAAAAATAAAAATAGTGGGGGAATATTTCATTGAAGTTTGGAAAGCTTGCGGAATGGATTTGGACAATGTTGAATTTATCTGGGCTTCTGATTTGATTAAAAAACATCCAGAATACTGGGAAACTGTTTTGAGATTATCTATGAATGCCAGTATAAATAGAGTTTTGAGATGCGGGCAGATAATGGGAAGAGAAGAATCAACAGATAATCCTTCTGCTCAGATTTTATATCCTTTGATGCAGGCAGCAGATATTCATCATTTAGGTGTTGATATAGCTCAGTTAGGAATGGACCAAAGAAAAGTTAACATGCTTGCAAGAGATATTTTCCCAAAACTTGGTTTTGTTCCTCCAGTTGTTATTTCTCATCATATGCTGCTTGGATTACAATTCCAGGAAACAGACAAAACAGGAGTAGACAGAAAAATAGCCATGAAGATGTCAAAATCAAAACCAGAGACAGCTATTTTTATGACAGATTCCAAAGAAGAGATTTTTGATAAATTCAAAAAAGCTTATTGTCCAGAAGGAAAAGAAGAAGACAATCCTGTTCTGGAATATGCAAAATATATTGTGTTTGAAAAATTCAAGAGTATTACAATAAAAAGGTCAGAAAAGTTTGGAGGAAATTTAAAAATTAAAAATTATGAGGAGCTTAGAAATTTATATTTGAAAAAAGAAATACATCCCTTGGATTTAAAGGATACAATCGCAGAATGTATAAATGAACTATTAGAACCAGTAAGAAAACATTTCAAGACTTCTAAAAAAGCAATGGAATTAGAAAAACAAGTATTTTCTTACGAAACTACCAGATAATTATAACTCTTTCTAAGAATTAAATTTTGTAGACTTTATCGTGATGTTCATATTTCTCTATTATTATTGTCTTTGTGTTTTCATTAATTGAATAAATCAAAACAAAATTCCCAATATGTACTCTTCTAAAATTTTGCATGGGTTTTCTTAGGGGTTTGAAATGATAAGGATTTTCTCTTATCTCTTCTATCTTTTTAGAAATATATTCTAAGGAGACTTTGTCTTTTTTAAATAGTTTATTAAATATTCTATCAACTGATTCCCTCACTTCTAAGTTATACATTTTATTTATAACGTGAATTAAAATCCTTCACCTTAATAGTATTCTCTTTTTGTGCTTCAAGAAGTTCTTTAATAAATTCAGGTCTTAATTCAGGTTCCATAAATTCTTTACCATAAGTATCTATTATTAGATTAATAACCTCGCTTTTATCTCTTAAATCTTCTTTAGCTTTCACTATATTAATTATTCTGTTTGCTCTTTCATTAATTTCAACTATTGCTTTTACCATATTAACATCATATTAATATCATGTTAATAAATCTTTCGTTTTTGCTTTTATAAATAAAAATAACAAAGCATTTAGAAAAATATTATTTATTTCTTTTCAGAACTTGTTCTTATCTTAACTCCGAGTTCTTTATGCATATTTACTTGTTAATATGCATCCACAAAAACTTTTTTTCAAAAAGTTTTGAGGATTATGAACTTAGACTTTCTTGTCTTTTAATCTTGACTCCGAGTTCTTCCAGTCGTTTTATGTGCGCTTGCATTACACTCTCAATCTGCTGAATCAGTCTTATCACTTCATTCCTTTCATTGATAAGTGTGTTCAAAGCACCCTGATGAAATCCTATTTCAATATCTTTAGGCATTTCAACTTTTTTTCTTTCTGTCTTTGAATCAGCATTTTCCAGAGCTTTTTCAAGTTTGTCTTTTTTTATTTCTGCCATATTTCGGATAATAATTTAGGGTATATAAATCTTACAACTTTTACAAATTAGAAACCAAAGCAATCCCTGTATTTCAGCATACTAGCATATTTTAACATTAATTTTGTATTACTGTATTGGCTTTCAGTCCACATTTCTCCAGCAGCATTTGCAGCTTGTATAACTTCGCATAGATTTCCACCATTCAATTGTGAAATATATCTCGCGTGCATTATCAAGACTAAATCTGGTGTTCCTGAACTTAAAATTCCTGTTTTTCCTATTAAAATATCATCGTGCCAGATTCTCTCTCCAAGGAAGAAATCATAGAATCTCAATGCAATTACACCATCACTTGGCAAGTCTTTTACAAATGCACTTGCTAAAATAGTTTGGCTTATTAGAGTTTTTTGTGCACTTGTGATTACAGGTCTTTGAGGACTTTGTTGACAAGCACTACACGGTCCTCCACAATCAATTTCAGTTTCTCCTTGATTTTGAATTCCATCAGAACAAGTAGGTGGACACAAAGCACTACACGGTCCTCCGCAATCCACACCTCCTTCCCCCTGATTTTGAATTCTATCAGTGCAAGATGGGCAAGCAGCACAAATTTTT
>CAYNWY010000001.1:0-5974 GCA_964401065.1 Candidatus Woesearchaeota archaeon | reverse complement strand
TTAATTCCATCAGAACAATCAGGTGGACAAGCATCACATGGTCCTCCACAATCAATATGTCTTTCCCCCTGATTTTGAATTCTATCAGTGCAAGATGGGCAAGCAGCACAAATTTTTCCACCACAATCCACACCAGTTTCATCCTGATTTTTAATTCCATCAGAACAATCAGGTGGACAAGCATCACATGGTCCTCCACAATCAACATGTCTTTCTCCTTGATTCTGAATTTCATCAGAACAAGTCGGTGCAGGTCCCTCCTTAACTACTTGAACTTGTCCGCCAGTGCCATTTTCGAGATTGGCTCTTTCATTGTCCCAAATTATCTTAGAGCCACTATAACTGTCAAATATAAGCAGGCAAAGTACTAATGAAGCGGATATAAAAAGTATTACAAATATTTTTTTAACCCAGCCACTTTTAATTTTTCCAGTTTCTTCCATTAAACTTAATTAGAAAACAACATTTATTAACCTTTTTTATTTAGAAATATAATGAAAGATGTGATTTCAAATCTTCTCCTAAATGCTCTCAAAAAGGAAAAAGTTTCTCTTAAAAAAGAAGAAATTGAAAAATTCATAGAGATTCCTCCTTCTCCTGAAATTGGAGATTATGCTTTCCCCTGCTTTTTTCTTGCAGGAAAATTAAAGATTGCACCAGAAGAAATAGCTGTTAATGTTAGAGGTGAGATTGAAGATATTCCAGAAGGATTAGAAGATATACAAACTCAGGGCCCTTACATAAATTTCTTCCTGGACAGAAAAACTTTAGCTCTTAATTTAATTAATGAGATAAAATCTTCAGGAGATAAATTTGGAAAACCAGATTCAGCAGTTAACAAAATAATTAATACAATGGTGGAATTCCCTTCTCCAAATACCAACAAGCCACTTCATCTTGGGCATTTGAGAAACATGACTATTGGGGAGAGTGTTTCTAGAATGTTGGAATTTAATGGAGAGAAAGTTATCCGCGCAAATTTAAACAATGACAGGGGAATACACATCTGCAAATCAATGGCAGCTTATGAATTTTATGGAAGAAAAAGAAAACCATCAAAAAAACAAAAATCTGACCATTTCGTTGGAGATTTTTATGTCATGTTCAACAAGAAAGAAAAGACAAATGCAAAGATGGAAGTAGAATCTCACAGGCTTCTTCAGAAATGGGAGCAAGGAGACAAGCATGTGCTTGCACTTTGGAAAAAGATGAACAAGTGGGCACTGGATGGATTTAAACAGACTTATTCCAAATTTGGAGTAAAACACGACGTGGAATTCTTTGAAAGTGAAATTTACACTAAAGGAAAAGAAATAGTTGAAAAAGCATTGAAAGATAAAATACTGATTAAAAAAGAAGACGGGGCAGTTGTCGCTGATTTGAAAAAAGAAGGATTTGGGGAAAAAATTCTTTTGAGGGCAGATGGAACTTCAATATACATCACCCAAGACTTGTATCTTGCAAAATTGAAACAAGAGAAATACAAACTGGACAAATCAATTTATGTTGTAGGAAATGAGCAGAATTATCATTTTGAAGTATTGTTTGCAATATTGAAGAAATTAGGATTTAATTTTGAAGGATTAAAGCATCTTTCTTATGGAATGGTTAATCTTCCAAGCGGAAAAATGAAATCACGGGAAGGAACAGTTGTAGATGCAGATGATTTGATTGAAGAAGTTCAGAATCTTGTGAAGAAAGAGCTCAAGTCCAGAGACAAGCTTTCAAAAAAAGAACTCGAGGAGAAAAGCTTGAAGATTGCAATAGCTGCAATAAAATATATTCTTCTGAGAGTTGATACAAGGAAAGATATGGTTTTCAATCCAAAAGAATCTATAGATTTTGAAGGAGACACTGGTCCTTACATATTATACAGTTATGCAAGAGCTTCTAGCATAATAAAAAAATTGAAAAAACCAAATAAATTATCTTCTTTAGGAGAACTTGAAGACCCAGAAGTTGCTCTTGCAAAAAAACTTTTAGAATTCAAAGAGATTGTATCCAAATCTCTCAAAGATTTGAATCCTTCAATAATTGCAAATTATTCTTACCAGCTTTCAAAAACTTTCAATGAATTTTATCATGCCTGCCCTGTGCTGAATTCAGAAAAAGAAGCTTTCAGAATTGATTTGGTTAATTCTTTCAGGCAGGTATTGAAAAACTCTCTTAATTTACTAGGAATAGAACAATTGGAGAAAATGTAAATGGGGATTTCTTAGAAAAACTCCAAGTGAAGATACACTTGTCGTAAGAAATCCTACAATGGCAAAGAACTAAAAACATAAAAAAATAAAATGGCAAGAAAAATATTAAATAATTTTCTAACTTTCATTGCATGGATTACAGGAGTTTTTGTATCTCTTGCTGTTGCTTTTGGAATGATTGATGGTGTTCTTTCAATAAGATTCATTCCTCATCTAGTCATGGTTGTTTTTGGCTGGATTGTTGTTGCAACAACCTTAATTGGGGTGATTATAGGAATAGCAAAAATGTTCAGTAAATATTAAAAAAATTATTCTAAAATTATTAACATCCGTGTCCAGCAACTCCATCCCATCCCGCAATTCTTGCCATCATCCACCAAGCAGCTTGTCCTTTAAGTGCACAATTCAATTCAGCTGTAGCAGACTCTGAACCTTCTGGAGAATGTGCACAACCACTTATATGATTATTTACAAGATCAGCACCAATAGAACTTGGAGCTCTTTGTATATATTCTGCTGACCAAGTGCATGTTTTTGTACCGCTATTATAGGGGGAAACACAATCATACTGTAATCCATCTTCTACACGCTTATCTAAGTAATAATAACCATCTGGACTATAATTTTCTATATCTGAAAAATCAAACAATATACATTGATGAGCACTACAAAATGAACTAGTTTTGACAAAATTTCTTATAAGAGTATTTTGGCTATCTGAACTATCTCCCACACCCCCTCCTTCTGCATGTCCAGTTATAAATACAAATTTAATATTAGGATAATCTGTTATAAGTGATTGCATGTTAGATAAATAGTTAGGAATATTATGTCCTGCAATACTACACCAACTCCACATTATAATATCAGTATTTGGATGCGAACTAAGATATGTTCTAGTTGCAGGAGCCCATGAAGTTTCATAACCTAAATCAGTACCAGAAGGCATAGCATAATCATCCAAAGTTAAATCGCTAGTAACTGCAGAAGTATCAGTCCAAGAATATAAAGAGTTATGTGCTTCTAAAGCGCTCAAACCTGTGACGATTTGACTACCATGAGAAGTATGTTGATATGCAATAATTAAATCAGATTTAACTTTATTTATACAACTAGAAGGTATCTTTGTAATGTCTGTGTCTGTATGATCAATAACTATTGCACCTGTGGTAGGACTTGGGCAAACCCCATTTGTGCAAGTACCAGAACTGCAAGCATTTCCACATGAAGCACAATTTGAATTTGTTCCCAATGTTGTTTCACACCCATTTGGATTATTTCCGTCGCAGTTTCCATAACCTGAGGAACAACTAGGAGAACATATTCCATTTAAACAATTATTTGTACCATAAGCATTTGTGCAACCTCCACAACTGGCTGTATTACAGGTGTTTGGTCCGCACTCTCTTCCAGAACAACTAGCAACGCAATTGTATGTGCAAATGCTTGGATGCGAGGCACTACAATTCCATCCACTTTCAATAGCACATGAAGAAGAACATCCGTCTCCTCCTGTTGTATCCCCATCATCGCAGGTTTCTCCTGCTTCCCTATATCCATTTCCACACACAATAGGGCAATTATTATCATTCAAAGAATTGCATCCGCTTGGACAGTAACCATCATTATGAGTACATAAAGTTATTGGAGTGAATATGCATGTATTATTAGTTAAACAAACATCTTTAGTGGAAATCTTATTATCATTGCACTCTGAAGAAGATGAACAACAATTAGCAGATCTAATATGTTGGCAGACATTATTAGAATTACATATATCTGTTGTGCAAACATCATTATCAGAAGGACAAGTACAAGAACTTATACATGAACTAGTATCAAATTGACAAGTAGATGAACATTTTAATGTTCCATTATATACAGCACCTAAAACCCCTGCACATGTTGCTCCACCCAAATTAATTCCATCACATTTTTCTGTTCCTTCTAGTTTTCCATTTCCACAGACAGTTGGGCAATCATGATCATTAGAGTAAGTACATCCAGTTGGACAGTAATAATCACCAGTTCCACATGAAGTCTTTTTAATATAAACACATTTACCATTTGTACAACTCTTAGTTGTGGAGTTATCTGTATCAGCACATTGAGAAACTGATGTACAATATTTACAACCTGATATTGCAGTATGTACACACACTCCATAACAATTATCTGATGTGCATGCATTATTATCATTGCATTGAGAAGGGGAAGTACAAGTCTTGCAATTAGCTACAGCTGTTTGTACACATGCTCCGTTCAAACAACCTTCTGTTGTGCAATTATTATTATCTTCACAATCAGCACCAGAAACACAACCCTTACAATTGCTTACATTTGCATATATACATTTACCTGCTGTACAACTTTCTGTTGTGCATCCATTATCATCTTCACATTGAATATCCAAAGTGCATGGTTGAGTGCAACTTGAACTTAATATTGGGGTATATACACATTTATTATTAGAACAACTATCATTTGTACAAGCATTATTATCATTACATTCAAGATTTATCATACAAGCAGTGCAGTTGGATATATTTGTATAAACGCATTTATTGTTTGTGCAACTGTTTGTTGTGCAAGGATTATTATCCTCACAATGATAAACAGAAGTACAAGGGGTGCAACTATTTATTTTAGTAGAAATGCATTGCCCATTTGAACATACATTATTAGTGCAGATATCATTGTCTTCACATTGAGAATTATTTACGCAAGTTTTGCATCCAGCAATTATATTATTAAAACATGCTCCATTCGAACAAGTGTCAGTTGTGCAATTATTATTATCCCCACATTGAGCAGCAGAATTGCAAAGTTTGCAATTATCTATTACAGAATTTGAACAAGCCCCTGCAGAACAAATGTCTGTTGTGCAATTATTATTATCATTGCATTGTGTTGTTAAAAAACAAGGTTTGCAATTAGCTGTTAAAGAACGAGAGCATACACCATTTGAACAATTGTCAACTGTGCAAGCATTATTATCATTACATTGACTGACAGATGTGCAAGCTTTGCAACCAGCAATTATAGGATAAGAACATCCATTTTCAGTGCAGGTATTATTTGTGCAGATATTATTATCCTCACAATCCGCAGCTGTTAGGCAAGTAGACTCTTCACAGTCTTCTGATTCAGGATAAGAACATCCATAATCTGAGCATACATTCTCTGTGCATTCATTGTCATCATCGCATTGTTCATTTGATGTGCAGGAAGTACAACCAGGAATTGCAGGATAAGTGCATCCATTATCTGAACAAGTGTTTGTTGTACAGGAATTATTATCTTCACATTGTTCATTTGATGTGCAGGAAGTACAACCAGAGACTACAAGATAAGCACATACTCCTTCAAAACATATATTTTCAGTGCAGGAATTATTATCTTCACATTGCTCATTAGAACTGCAGGCAGTGCAGTTAGGTATTGGTATATAAGAGCACCCATGATCTATGCAGACATCATTCGTGCATATATTATTATCTTCGCATTGGGAAGAGTATGCACAAGCTTCACAATTAGATATTGTAGAATAAGAGCATCTTTCCTGAACACATATATTAGTTGTGCAGGAATTATTATCATTGCAATCTGTATCTGAAGCGCAGAATTCACAACGAGGAATTAGAGGATAAGAGCATAAATTTCCAGAACATGCACCAATTGTGCAAGGATTATTATCTTTGCATTGTAAAGCAGAACTGCAATATACAACTGCTTCTTCTGCATATCCAGTATTATCTTCTAGAGGAGGC